>CAZZAX010000019.1:28374-56133 GCA_964653075.1 uncultured Pirellulales bacterium | reverse complement strand
AATACCGTCGGTAAACTTCCACGGCTGAGCAGTGTCAAAATTATATAAAGTAACAGGCTCGGCGCTGATGTTGTGAAGCTCGATATATTCATACTGGTCATTGGTATAAGGGCCGCCAACGGGCCAGGATGGATTGTACATAATCTCGCTGATGACTATTGGGCCGACCTTCGGGTAGGCATTAGCAAGGCCCGGAGTATTCTCAGACATCGGTACAAAGTTGTAGTTGCCGGTGCCGGGCTTATAGTACCGGCCAAACGATATGCCTGTTTCTGAGCCGCCGAAATCCTCAACCTGTCTATACCCTGTCAAAAGACCGCCTTCTGCGGAGCTTAGATACAGCCGTTCACCGTTCTCGCTCAGGGCAAAGGGCTGATAAGTGCCCGGGGCAGATGGATTGTTGAAATGCCGGTCTTCATAGAAAACAATATATCCACCCGGAGCAATTACTGTCCCAGCAGCAATCCGGTATTTGGTTAAATCGGAGCTGCTGTCGCTTAAGAACCAGCCGCCAATATCGATAGAAGTGCCGGTGGTATTATACAGCTCTATCCAGTCCGCGGCATCGGCGTGTGAATGAGCCAGCACCTCGTTAATAACAACCGCGCCCGGGGCAGGAACAATACCGTTGTCATCTTCGCCCGGCGAGCCGCTGAGATATGCACTGCTACGCCAGGAGTCTTTCTCATTCCAATCGTATGGATAGGTGTCGGCAGGGTTTATTACAGTCAGAGAGAAACCCTCACCATCCGTTATGGAGCGCCATCCGTCCTTGTAGTCGAAGTCCAGAATAATCTGGCCGACGGCATCTACCAATCTGATTCTCTCTCCGGCATTATTTAATTTGCCTGAATATTGACCGGCTATATTTAGAGTTGTGCCGTATCTGGTTTCGAATGCTTCTCTGTCCTGAACGACCACGACATATTCGCCGGGCGCAAGCTCCATATTCGGGAAGGTAAAATCAATTCCGTTTGTGAATTTAACCAGATTCAGATTAATAGTTTCAGTTCCTATGTTTTTCAGTTCTATATATTCGGTGTTCGGGTCGTTCGGATTATACATAATCTCTGAGATGCGAAGATTATCGGCCAATTGACCTATAGCGAACGTTGCCTCGTTCAAAGCACTCCACACTCCGCCGCTCAATACACGGGACGTAACATGGACACTATTATTCAGCATTATTGGCTTGTTATACTGAACCGCCTCAGGCGAAATACCAGGGTCATGAACAGGGATGCTTTTTGTGATAACCAGTTCTACCGATATCAAAAAGTCACTGCTTGTAGGCCTTTGATTGAGCCCGTGGATAGCCAGGATATTCTCGCCGCTGCGAAGTACGTTCAGAAACGATGAGACATTAAAATTCTCGAATACCACTGCCGCCGAATCGGTGTTCTGGGCCGAGGCACTGGAATTCCACTGAGGTGTACCGGTGAAATTACGTCCGTCTATTCCAGTGCCGTTAAGGTAGGCGACAAACCCGTCATCGTACCTAATTTTCAATGTCATAATGTTGAACCCGGCCAGGTCATCGCTGTCAACTGTAAAAGGAATACGGATATAACAACTGGTGTTCCCGTTATACATCTGCTGCTGCACATCAAGGCTTATGTAGTTCTGATAACCGGAGCTTCTTTCATAGCCGACACCGCCGGGATTTCCGAGGCCAATCGACCAGGCCGAGTCATCGAAGGGCTGTCCTCCTTTCCAGTTGTTGCTAATAGACCTTGTTGGAACAAGAACTTTCTTTTGGGCATTCTCAGCCACAAGGGTAGTACTTGTAATATCGCCCGGCCGGGACGTGCCAGCAATGCGCGGGTCGGAGCCGTCGAGGGTGTACCATATTGTACCTTTGGAAGAAACCATCGAAAGTGAATTATTCTTAGTGATATGTCCCCCGTACATATACGAGCCGTCGATATAGAATACCGGCGCATCCACACCGGGATAGAGACCGGCATCTCGGAACTGCTGCAGGACTATATCAGATCGCTGAGGAAGATAGTAATTCAAAATCCAGTCCCGCCCGGCGTGCCCATCGTTGTAATTATTGTCGCTATCGTACCACTGCTCTAACGTTAACGGCCGGCTGTGATGCTGGTCCCCCCAGCGAGCAGACTCGGCAACGATAGCCCTTTCCACACCGGCGGCCAGATCAGCATAACGATTGATTAACGACTCCGGCGTTAGAACTGCCCCGTTGAAAAAGAATTTATGAACGCGGTCGGCAAAAAGCAGCCTGTACTCGGCATTCTGTTTCAGAGATTGATGCGGCTCTCCGGCCTGTGAGAAATTATTATTCAGGGCATTCTTATTGAGCGGCGAGCGGCCAAGATTGTTGCCGATGGTATTTTCATAGTCCCAGCAGTAAAACTTAAAGCCGGTACTGTTATCCGACCGCTCCCGCCCGGCCCACCAGTTTTTCCACGGCCAGTCCCAGTTGCCACCCCACAGGTTAACTATCAGATAATCAACATAGTTCGTGACATCGAGCAGATTCGGATAGGCCGGATTCGGCGTACCGTCGGGATTGTTACCCTGAAGCTCCTGATAAACCTCATTGGAATTCGAGGCCTGCCGGCACCTGGCAATCATCTGGTTCCAGGCCGTCTTGTCCCCATCGTTAGCGGCGTTATCATGAATCGCGTCCCAGTTGTCCCTTTCGCCTCCATAGTAGCCGGCGGAAAAGGCGTTGTCCGGGCGTTCAACAGGATTATACAATCCCCAGTAAATCCCGTTTATGTACAGATGCACAAAGATTCCGTGGGCGCCGGCGTTGCCCGTAGCCCGCTGCAACTCGCGCCCGAACTCATCCCGTGTGTACTGTTCGGTATATCTGGCAGCGTTCCATGAATAGCCGTCGTTTGCACCGGCCCTGAGAACAATAGTATCAAAGCTATCAGCAGCGTCCTCGCCAAACAGCGGATACTGCAGTTTGGTCAGCCCGTAAATCCCCTTGAACAGAAGGCGGAAAGAATGTTTTTTTGTTGCGTTATGTTGTCGAAAATAACCGCCCTGAATGCGAATACCACAGCTAACCTGAAAGCCGTCCCGGCCATCAGGACAGATCAGCTCGACCGATGCCGGACACTCCCAGCTTGTACCATGCTGTGTAGAATTGGTATAGATTCCGTCGTCCCCGAACATATCGTCGATTTTCATCAATATCGACATCGTAGGAATTGACTTCAGGTCATCTCGAATCGTTTTTGCATAGATTCCGCCGAACAAATCCTCTCTGTTCTGCCCAATCACATCGCGATCCATACCGTAGTCCGGACTCGTACCGCCCCAAGAACCCGGAAATCCCGCTTCCAGCGCAGCCTGACGGTCCTGAGCAATCACGTCATCGAGAAAAATATAAGTCTGGGCAGCCCCATTAGTTGTCTTGAAGCCCGGCTTGACTGCCTTTGCCCACAAGCAGGTAGTTTTATCGATATAAACAGGATTAGTATAAACCGTCCCAACCTGATACCGCCCGCCACGATCAGCCTGATAATAATACGGATCGCTGCCGTCGAGCGTGTAATAGATAACAGCATCCCTGGTTTCGGTTGCTATCGTGACCAAGAACGGCGCTTCGTAAAAGCCCCGCTTGTGGCTGAATTCCACCCGGGACACCTCACCCAAATAAGCATTATTATTTTGCCCTCCGGGGCTTGGAAAACCAAAGAAACGCCAGTTATCACCAGCATCGGGGTAAAGACCGTAGGAAATATCGGCAGTCTGCTCATCAAAAAAACAGAAGTCAATTAAAGTAACGCCATCGGTATCAAACAAGCCAATCTCCTCACCGATTGCACTAAGTTTGAAGTTCGCATGCAGCCCGCTATCAGCAATATCATCGTCCGCCCAAATCAACAGATAGCCCCCCGCGGGGACGGTAGTCACCCCCGGTTTGCCATCGGGAATCCGCCACTTGGTCGGGTCGGATAGGTCATCGGTCAGATACAATCCGCCTATATCAATAGCATTAACACCATAGTTATATATTTCGATCCAGTCGTCATATTGGCCCTGCGGGTCCCGGATCTCACTGCTGTTTGATGCCATGAACTCATTGATTACCAAAGGCACTTCTGCGCTATAGACTTGTTCAACCGGAATAAAACCTGTAAATAATAAGCTGAGCATCAGGATAGGAAGCAGCTTGTTCATAGTATTAAGTATTTTATATCCCCTTCCTCAGTCATATATGGTGTTTCGATATTGTCAGACTTTTAGTCTCCAGAGAGGAGGCAAGCACATAAAACCGTAGTTTTATTATAGCAAAAATCAAACAACGATTCAAGAGCGAAACCACAGCTTCATTAGAAGGGACATACAATAACGTACTATATCGATTAGATTGAGAAGGAAGAAATGGCCGCAAGTGAAATACTCACGGCCCTTGTATGTCAGCCTGGACTCGAAATATTCGTCTCTTATATTATTATCGGCCCGGCAGCAGCTAAGGCATTAAAGGTCTGTACCATGCAGGCCGCTCGGGCTTATCCGGTGAATCCAGAACTTCACGCCATTTCTCGTCCGTCAAGCGATCGACCATGGGGTGTTTGAACTCATAATATGACAGCACCGGGCCGACAGCCAGGAAGGCAGAACCATCGGTGCGTGGGCAGGCCACCACGACAAGGTCAACCTTTCCGACCCCCTCCTCCAGAACACTTTCCTCACTGCCGACCGTGTGTACATCAGCAACCAGTGTTGTTTTAAGACCCGTCTCGCCAATTCCTGTTACAACCCATTCCAAATCATCGGCCAAATTATTCAGATATAATCTGTCTTGATCGGACAGGGGCCGGTTGGTCAATTCCTTCGAGACGACCTCTATAAGCCTGTTCAACATATCCTCAAAAGACAGCAGCCTTTCTACAGCCTGATCAGACAGGACCTCCATATCGGTTAGTCCGGTTCGGGTCATTTTGGCCAGTGCCAGTAAACGTCCAAAGAACTCCGGCACCGGTTCAACATAGCAGGGGGGAGTTGGAGGGCTTGATTCGGAATAAGGTGGTGGGCTATAGCTTTGCTTGGCATACAGGATAGTATCGTGTCGCAACTCCGCCCATGAGGCCAGAGCGGCATGGAGAGACCTCTTCGACCAGGACGGACTCTGCATAAAGGCCGGGTAACCATCCCCATAATCGGTAATCAGGGGCTGAAGGCTATAAAGCCAGCCCCAATACAAATTCCGATTCCAGTCTTCACGGGTGAAGACACCGAACTGATCTTCTAATTCGTTGAACCGGTCCCAGTAGCCCACATAATCCGTATCCCCTTCCTGTATAAGAATGGCTCTGGCCTGTTCAGAACCCAAAAGGGCCATAACATCCAGACCACGCGGGTAACCTCGTACAATACCGGCAATGCTAACGACACTTGTGAATGGAAGATTATTTAAGTCACCAGTGTAAACCTCGACCCGGGGAAAGACAAGGTTCTGGAACATATAAGAATCGGGGATAAATCGCTGGCCCATCAAGCGCATGCCTTTGGTTTTATCGAGAACCTCGTTCAGGCTCTCCTCCGTTACCGGAAGCGGAACATTGACCTCACCGGTGCCCCCGTATATTTTCGGGGCCGGCAGCAATGCCAGCTCGGTCCTGAACTGATGAAAATTATCGGGATCTTCCAGTTCTGCCAACGAATATTCCTGATCAAAAACACGGTCTAAGGCCCAAAGATAGTCGTATGGTGTGAGATCGTCGGACAAGCCTACATAAAAAGCCGTCACCGCGTATATCCTGTCCCATATTTCACATGCCAAGCGCTCATCGACCTGTTGCGAATCAAGAGATACAGCCAAAAGGCAGGCCTGCAGGGTCTGTATCCTGGCATCGTAGGTACTGATTATGGCATCATTCGATTGATCCTCAATTTCCCGTCCTTTTAGAAGAAAGGCCATGCGTCCATACCACATCAGGGTCTTGAAATACTTCTTGAGGCGTTCGCTTCGTGTATAATGACCTCGCGGGACATATTGGGAGTAGTCTTCTCTATATTTGAAGATGTCACTGGACTGAAAACCTGAATGGTTCTGAATTTTGATGAACTCGCCGGAGACTTCACCAGAAACAATCGCCGGGATGGGGGACGATGAGCCGATTAACTGAGCGGCCACTGCCAGATAGGCCACGTTCCGCCTGGCCGCCTCCTTAAGGTCACCTTCAAGCTTATCATAGAGCTGCAGGGCATCAGTAAGGAGGGTGTCCGTCAGCTTGAGAATATCATCGTAGAACTGCCGCTCTTCAATCTCTTTGAGGGTCTCATCGAATTGAATATGATACAGGTGCAAAAGTGTATCCGAGGTCACAAACAGGGTAATATTATCTTCTCGCAGATACGTGTACGGACTTACTATATCATCATCGTCGGCAAAAAAACCGAAATCATGCTCAATTACAACAAACCCATTTTGGCTAATAAGCTCCCTGGCCTGCTCCAGACCCAGCCTCTGATTCACATAGTCATAGTTGGTGATTATATTTATGTCCAGAGGCAGCTCATAACTTATTGTATTAGGCTCGAACGCAAATTCCCAGGGCTCGTAATAGGCGGCGAAATTCGGTTCAACCGGACCACCATCATACTTGGCCTGGGCTGGTAAGCCTGAAAAGCACAGAATCACCAACAACAGAGGAATTGACCGCTGTTTTTTTTGTTTTTGTTCTGCCGTCATTTTCTTATCCTCCATTTTTTCATATACACAAATCTGTTATGTCGAGTATGCAATTCTCATTAAAAGCTAAATCCAGAACTAAAAAGGCGGTAGTTCTGGTTCTATAGGGACCGGCCAAGGCCAGGTAGGTGGTAGTTCCGGTTCTATCGGGACCGGCCAGTTAGGCCAAGAAGATAGATACAATCGAATATCATCAAAATACATTACACCTGAACCACCAGGCCGGGGATTATTTTTATCGCCAAATCCAATAGAAATCGTATTGACGTTAGTAAGGTCTATGCCCTGATTCGCAAACTCTTGAAGGTCGATAGTCCATTCGGTCCAATCCTCTATCAACAAAGCTTCGGGATCATTGTAGCAGGCTATCGCACTACTATTGAGAGCAACATACATTTGTTCGGGATCATTGTTCGGATCGCCGTGGAACCAAAGCGACAATACACCAATACCTTCTTCAGTCCAATCACGAATATCGGTCAATGTCCTGGTAGCCTCTGAAATATTTGCCGGGCCGGAATTGTCATAGAAAAAGGGCATTAACCAAAAGCCACCGTGAACGATTATTCCCTCTATGAAAGGTGGTTTATCGTATCCTACCTGGGAACCATTTGTCGGATTGTCAAATCCATCTATCCATGCATCCCATATCCTGTTGCAACGCTCTTGACAAAGTTCATTGTAGGATTCAAAATCGTCCACGATAATGAAGCCTGCCACTAAATAAGGTACCTCCTCATAATCTATTACCTCTAATGTCATTGGATCTCGTAATATACCTTCAATAATATATAATCTTCCTGCCTGGATAGGGCTGCAGGTTATACCGCATTCTGTGCCGGTACAATTAATATCTTCCCCTATCAGATGAAGCGGCTCTTCTGTAGTATTCAGGATTAATGAGGACCAGCATCTATTACAGCAGGGATCATTTATACAACCCATCAGAGTACAGAAAATATCACCCAATTGTGTCCTGCCCTCGACACTTATTATCTTGCCAATTCTTGTATCAACGTAATTAGTATTAATACGTTGAGAAAAATCTAATAGCTCCCAGGTTAAATGGGGATAGTCTTGTTCCGGTATAAACCATATATCTTCGGAAGAATTTTCGGTCTCATCAATAAAATCCCAGCCTGCATTCAGATAGGTAGCTATATCCTGCATTGCGGCAGTGACTAAGCCGGTGCCTCCTGCACTCTCAAGCTGACCTGAAGTTTCGATATCCCAGAAGCTATTGTCCGCGTCACTTTCAGAACCCACAAGCCCACCGACATAAATATTTCCACTAACCATCCCATTGCTATAACAATTGAGCACTTGACCCCTGTTCCAACCTACAAGTCCACCTATAGTTTTTTCTCCACTGACCGGACCGCTGTTGTAGCAATTTAGGATACTACCCTCAGAGTTATATCCTACGAGGCCACCGACTATTCTTTCACCGTTTACATTGCTTATGCTGTAGGAATTGGTTACTTTACCTGAAGAGTTATATCCTACAAGTCCGCCAACCAATATTTCACCTCTAAGAGTACTTGCACTGTAGCTGCTGATTACTTCACCGAAGGAATTTTCTCCAATAAGTCCACCGACATTCTCATCTCCCTCGGCCGTGCCCGTGCTGTAGCAATTGAGCACACTGCCCCAATAGTTATACCCGGTGATAATTCCAATAAAATTTCCTATGCCAGCCACGTTTGCACGAGTAACACCAAGGTTTCTGACTTCGGCCCCAGGCATGAGTGTTCCAATCAGACCGAGACCTCTATCACCAATTATAGTCAAGTTACGTACAGTTAAACCCTGTCCATTAAAAGATCCAATCAACTCGGGGATCACAGATATGGACCAGGTAATGCCAGATAAATCAATATCTGTCGTCATTTGGTAAAAAGCATCCGGTTTATTGTGTAAAACTGCACTCAGCTCACTTGCGCTAGAGATCAAATATGGGAAATCAAGAGTGCCGTCTCCAGAGAGTTTTGGAGGCTCAAAGCCATGGAAAATACTTAATACAGGATAATCACTGTTCTCAGAGGTCGTCCATATCTCATGGAGTCCATTTTCACGTTCTCCCCAAAAATCCCAGCCTGCATCCATATAGGTATTTATATCCTTCATCCTGTCTGTGGTCAGACCAATACCCCCGGCACTCTTAACTTGACCTGAAGTCTCCATATTCCAGAAACTTGAGGTGATGTTACAGTAACTGCTTTTTCTACCTACGAGGCCGCCGACATCAATATTTCCACTAACCATCCCGGTGCTGTGGCAGTTGAGCACAGTACCCCTGTTAAAACCTATAAGTCCACCTATATTTGTTCCTCCACTGACAGGACCGCTGTTATAGCAGTTTAGAATACTACCAAAGGCGTTATACCCTATGAGTCCACCGGCATGTCTTTGGCCACTGACGATACCAGTACTGTAACAGTTAAGTACAGTACCATAAGACAAGTTATAATTACTTCCTTCGTTATTTCCTATGAGTCCGCCGACATACTCACTTCCATCAGACATACCTGTGCTGAAGCAGTTGAGGACACTCCCTTTGTTCCATCCCACGAGCCCGCCGACATATCTATCGCCTCTGACCTTACCATTAACGAAGCAGTCAAAAATTCTTCCTCCTCTCCTTGAATTATCTCCATTACTTCCAGAAAGAATTCCAATACGGTCTCCTGAACCAACCACACTCGCATCCACAATATTCAAATGATTTATCTGTGCCCCTTCTTTGATTTTGCCAAACAGACCAAGATCACTATCACCCACGATAGTAAGGTTGCTTATAATAAAACCATTCCCATCAAATGTGCCGGAAAACTTTGGTATTACGGCTCGATTAAATACCCGCCCACCCGGCAGATTTGGATCCAAGTCGATATTATTGAGCAATATAAAATGTTTATATAAAAGGTTAGGGTCTGATTCTTCTGAGCCTATCGAGATCAGTTGTTCAGCAGTTACGATCTGATAAGGATCATTTGGTTCTCCCGTGCCGCCGCCGTATTTAGCTTGAGCTGGTAAGCTGGAAAAGCACAGCGTCAATAACAATAGATAAATAACCCTCTGGATTTTTTGATTTCGTACCGTCACTTTTTTTTGTCCTCCATTTTTCTTTGTTAGGCTGTAACTGAATTTTCTGAAGAACTCCAGGGTACCCAACATCTTCTTGGTCCACTATCGCTGTTAATATGGTTCACCTGACTCATTGGCCAGAAATGATGATGTCCAATCTGGGCGTGTTGCCTCTTGAAGAAAGGTAATTTCCCATTCCTCATCTGTTAGTCTCTGAAAGTCTGTAGTTCTGTATTCAAAGTAACTCATTACCGGTCCGACAAAAACCGCTGTGTTTACATCGGGCAATGCAGCTGTTACAATGGCCAAATCCACCGGTCCGGTTCCGGCGTGAGAAATCCAACCCATAATGTTACCTGCGCAATCAGTTGGTGTAGTATGATAATCAGCTACTAAATAGTCTGAAAAAGGTCCTGTTAGCCATGCAGGTACATAGGATGGACCGTAAATCAATCTTACATACCATCCATCAAGGACACTATACGATCCACGAAAGATTATCTGCTTCATAAACGATATATCGTTTGAATCAAAAGGCTCACCGTCGAGTTCTTTTCGAGCTATCGTCTCAAGTGTATCTGTGACATCCTCGAGCATATCATAGTAGTCCAAGATGTCAGCTTTTAAGCTGCTATCAGAAAATGAAATGTTTTCAAATTTGTCATGTGCTGTCTGAGCAAGTCCACTCAGGCGTTGAAATAGTTCAGGAAACGGTTCGACATAACCGCAAGGATAAGAGCAGACGAACGCCGAAGTACCGGATTGTTTTGCATATAAAAGATTGTCGTGTCTAAGCTCAGTCCACGAAGCCAACTGTGTATTCATTTTCTGCCGCCACCACGCACCTGTTTGCATGAAATGTGGCAGGCTTTCTCTATCGATTGGAGGATTTAGTATTCTGATAGAGTCTAACCACATATTATAGACAGAACTATTCCAAAACTCCGAATCATACGAATCTATCAGGTATCTTAAGGCGGCCAAATTTGTTGAATAGTGATATTGATTCAATTCCGGGATTAGCAATTGTGCGGCAACATCATTACCTAATGCAAACAGTATATCAAGAGTAGAAGGAAACAATCTACAGACAGGGATATCGTTATATATGATTTTATCTGCTACAACATTACCGGTTACATAAGAGTCAATAACAAATCTCTGACCAAACAACATAAAGGCTGAAGCCGGCCGGATACTCTCGGGTGTAGAGGGATCATGTGCTAAAACTTGCGATAGAATTTTCTGAAAGGCAAACGCTTCGGTCTTAAGTGTGTCTTGAAATTGCTGCAATATTAAAGTATCTAAAAGCTGGCTCGCATCCTGCAGATTTATTGACTCGACTACAGACCTTAAATTCGGTGGTGTTACATTATCCTGCTCACCAACTAAGAAGGAAAGGATATTTTCTATTTCGTCATAAAGCGAGTTGGCGCCGGCCAAATTCATTAGTTCCAATATCAAAACAGCATCAATTGTCTGGCGTTGAATATCTGCAGGTGTTTGTGGAGTACAACCCATGGGGGTCGCCTGGGGCGGCAGCAAATAAATCTCAATTCTACCAAGCCACATCATTGTTCGAAAATAATTCTCAAGCTCCATATTTTGTGTGTAATGGCCTCTTGGTTTGAACTGGCTAAAATCAATTTCTTTGCAGTTCTCAGAAAAGAATGGATAGCTGGCAAAATTCTCTGCATCAATCAGATTAAGTATTTGGTTGATTTCAGCAGTGTTGCTTGAGTAATATGGAGATACAGTTTGTCCCAGTAATTTTCTTGGTACGGTCAGATATATGTCAGCATCTCGGAGCATTTGGTCCATTTCCCTGTTTGTTGAGTACTTTGCAGCCAAATCAGGAAGTTTGCCATGCAATTCGGAAAGGAACGTCTTGAGATGGTCAACCAGAACACCCAGCTCAACTTCTATTAATATAGTGTCGTAATAGAAATGAAACGCGTGGAGAATGGCATCAGTTGAAATAAAAACAGGCAAGTCTTTTTTCCAAATATCCAGAAATTGGCCGATAAACGAGTCT
The DNA here is from genome assembly GCA_964653075.1 of uncultured Pirellulales bacterium. Classification (GTDB taxonomy): domain Bacteria; phylum Planctomycetota; class Phycisphaerae; order Sedimentisphaerales; family Anaerobacaceae; genus NIOZ-UU13. The sequence continues at coordinate 44,329 of CAZZAX010000019.1, read as the reverse complement.
TTTTTTAGTCTCTCAGTAACTACAAAACCATGCTTTCGGAGCATGGTTTTTTCATAATCGGTTAAATTATATTCAGCCTCGATTAAATCATGATGTAAGACCGATTCCCAGGGTATATTTACATCATCTTTGAAATCCCCCATTGGATACATCTGTAAAAGCTCAGAGTTAGTCATATTTCTATGCTGCTCAAGGAATTGTTGATATTCAGTTAAATCAAACGGAGATGCTTGTGCAAAACAGCTCTGTGATAAGGTCAAACAAGTTAACATGAAAAGTAACCTTCTGAAAGATTTCATAATATCCCCTTTCTATCCTGTTAAGCTTCGATCCCCTTTCGCAGGCAACAATATAAGGAGTCTGCTCTTATAATGACTTACGCAAGAAATTCCTCATATTGCAGGAATTTTAACAAACAGAGGATTTTTCCTTTTGCCGGTACGACTATAGCCTTGTCAAAATCCACTTGACCGTTACCGCCAACCAGGTGTTTGCATCTCATGTCGCGGTCAACATGCCAGAAAATAAAGAGAATGAAGTACGAGCGATGTTTCTCTTAAAAATCACTTTATCATATCTCAACAAATTTGTCAATCAAGGAAACCTTAATGTTTTCCAATGGAATTGCTTTCAAAACGAGGTAAACAACAATTAGAAGCCAAAAAAGGCACATTCTCCCACCTGTAATGGTCTTTGACGTCGGTCTGGCCTGCCTGATGATAAAACAAGGTAAAAACACTTAGAATCTTCTGTTATGGTTCTTTTGCTGCGACTATCTTTATGGGAATTGCTGGAAAGACGCCCATCGAATAACGGCGTTTCTGGTTTGAGAGTTTGCCGTCTTTCTGTTTGGGCCTGTATTCCCTGAAGGCCTCGACAATAAGATTGTCCGCAAAACCGCTCTGCACGACATCCTTCTCGGCCTTCAACTGGAATGCCAGGCCATTGGCCACAACGCTAACATTGCCAAGGGTCAGTCCTTCAGGCGGCTCATTGAGCTCAAGCTTCATTTCCTTCAAGGCCGAACCTCTCCGCGCTTTTATCCTTACTTCGGCCGAGCCGCCGGCGGGAATATGGACGGGGCTGTCACTGACAATTTCAACAGGGGCTGCACGCCATCCGGCTTTCTGTACCAAAACTATGAATTCCTTCGCAGGCACCAGGTGCCGGTATAGAAAAGCCTGCATAACATCATCCGCTCCGAATACCGGCCGGCTGACTGTCCGCCTGCCTATCCGGACGCGGCCTTCCAATTGCAGGGCAACCGGCTGAACGGGCGTCTTAGCGGGCGCCGTCAGGGTCATGCGGACCCTATCGCGCCCGGCGGGAATCCGACCGCCGTTTAGCTTAAAGCCGGTGGATGCGTCTTTCAACACCACTTCTATCTCGCCATCGAACCCGTCTTTCCTCAATGCATGCATACTTATTGGAACGATACCGCCGGCCTGCATACTTATGCCGGACGGCGTCACGCGCAGTGCAAAATCTCCCTGAGGGGCGCTGATGCGCAGGCGATAGCTATACGCACCCCCTCCATGGTTTTGCGAATCGGCCAGATGAACATAATATTTTCCGTCCTGCGGCAACCTGGTCATCAGATACGAATCTGCGTGGTGCGTAAGTAATCCCATCATATCCTTATGCAGGTGATTATCCTTGAGGACATAATCATCATTCCATTCCAGCACCTTACCCGATGCATCGGTCAACCGCAGAAGCGAGTCCAGAGGAGAATTCAACCGCCTGCCATAAACTTCCGCCACCACCTCATCGCCCGTCCGACCACTCAACCGGAATACATCGACATCGCCGGGCCGGTCAATCCGGCCGTTAATGATTTTCGGCAGGTTGATATGCTGCGCGCTTTCTATTGTGTTGTTGGATTCGGCCTCAGTGCAATCGGGCAGTGTGTCAACCGCATACGCAATGGAATTGGAAAGCTGTTTTCCTTTCCAATAAGCAGTTTGCCGGATACAGTTGCCGCTGGGTCGAGTGTCCAAAGGTAAACCAGTCTCGGGAAGGTTCCAGCCTGAAACCGAAGCAACGGTTTTAACTCCCTCCTTACCACCTAACGGGAACATCTGCGTGATAAAGGGTCGTTCGCTAACCGAAATACGATAGACAAAATCCTCTCGTCCGCGATATATGGAATCGCGAATCTCCAGCTCGTATTCAGCGTCTCCTGGGACCTCGTAAAAAAGGACCGGATCAGGACTAAAACGATAATCGTCCGCAAATGCTAACTCCCTGCCCACGGCATCGTAGAGGGCCAGCGTGGCCTGAAACCAGCCGGGAACGGCATCGGCAAGATACGGAATCAGGCCCCGGGCATGTGCTTCGATTACAAGTTTTTGTCCCTTGTGCGCCCGGAAACGGAATCGATCGACGTCACCCGGCATGATTTGTCCATTAAACAGCACAGGCAGCTCGTAGGCCTTTCCTTTCGGCAGATTAGGCACCCTCAACAAATTGGGCAGCTCGGGATAAGCCTCCCTGTTGTTGGGCTCCAGCTCAAGAACTTCCGGCAGCATCCCCACCTGCAAGACCATGGGATTTGTCAGGGCTGTCCTGGTTCCGAGCCGCAGCTCCCGATTACCGGGCGCCGCATCAGGATCGATGGTAACTTCAATCAGCACCGACTCGGCAAGCTGACGGTTCGTCTGCTGTTTATTCCTCGGAAAGAACAGGACATTCATAATATGAGCCAGCTCTCGAATGCTTTTATCTTCCAAGTCATATAATAACGGATGGTCCGGTAGTTTCACTTCTTCTTTTTTGTCAGCGTTCTCCTGCTTCGACACCTCAGGTTCGTCCGCAATCTTTTTTCGGGATTCCCTTCTCGCAGACGTGTAACGAGTGCTACCTCTGCCGGACATTTCAGCCAGACGTTGGGCCCGGATTTCTTTCATTCGCTCCTGGAGCAACTGTCGCTGTTCTCTCTGTATATTTCTAACCGGTTTAATATATTCAACAACCGAAGCATGTACCCCTTCACCGGAAACATACACATTAGTGACACCTCTAAGGAACTGCCCCCCCGCCGTAATCCGAATGACCGAGCCTTGCTGGCCGCCTCCGGGATAGAGATAACCGATATGCGGCTCATTATTTCTCGTCTGGCCCTGTGCGGTCGTAACACACACTGCCAATGTAAAAAAAATAAGCTTTCGAATAAACGACATCGTCTTGCTCCAGGATTTACACAATCTCTCTAAGCCGGCCGCCGCTTTCCTCTGTTGACGGCATGACCTTTAAGTCCATTCCCCGAGGGTTTGGCAGCGGGCCATCCGGGTCGATACCGAGCAGCTCATACATACTGCCGATCAGGTCTTCCGGATAAACGGGGCGGTCCGCAACTTCCATGCCCTTCTCATCCGAGGCGCCTACGACATGGCCGCCCTTGAACCCTCCGCCGGCAACAACAGCACAGAAGCATTTACCGTAATGTGACCGGCCGCCGTTCCAGGGCGAGTCCCACTGGATTTTCGGGCCTCGTCCAAACTCGCCGCTCCACCAGATAATCGTACTATCGAGCAGTCCGCGGTCGGACAGGTCCTGCAGCAGCGCAGCAAACCCAGCATCCATTTCCGGCAGCTTGCGGCGCATAGTTTCAAAGTGCTGTTTGTGCGTGTCCCAGCCTTTGTAGTTGATAGTTACGTATGGCACGCCTTCTTCAACCAGCCGGCGTGCCATAAGGCAGGACTGACCGAATGTGTTCCGCCCGTACTTTTCCCGCACTTCGTCTTTCTCCGTTGATAAATCGAACAGCTTGCGTCCATCGCCGAACATGATATCATAGGCATTTTGCTCACAGCGATCGAGCTTCTTAAAGTGCGGATTTTGCGGCATGGCCTTGCCGAGCGTATCGAGGTCATGCAGCAACTGGCGCCGGCTGCGCTGGCGGCTGTCCGAAATACCTCTTGCTACAATACCTTCGACCGCGAAGACCGATTGGTTGGGGTCGCCGCCGGTGGCAAACGGTTTGTATCTCGGCCCAAGAAAACCCGCCTCGGAAAAACGCCCCTGAGGCTGTGTCAAAACAATATACGGCGGAACAAGCCCTTTATAACCATTTTCATACCCCTTAAACCGTGACACGACAGCCCCCACACAGGGATAAACCAGCCGACCGGGTTTACGCCCGGTCTGCACTATATATGACGCCGTTTCATGGCTGTTATTGCCGTGCGTCATACTGCGGATAATGGAATACTTGTCGGCCTGTTTGGCCAGCAGCGGTAACATTTCGCAGATTTGGATGCCGTCCACATTAGTAGCGATTGGATTCTTATAAGGACCGCAATAGTCGTTGCCCGCGTCCGGCTTCGGGTCAAACGTGTCCAGATGGCACGGGCCTCCCCACATCCATATCTGAATAACCGACCTGGCCTTTGGGCGCAGAGTTGCAGACCTCGCAGGTTGGCTTAAAGAGCCGGTCAGCACCAGCCCGGCCGCCCCGAGAACTCCCCTTCTTAGAACTTCGCGGCGAGTAATGTAATCTGTAATTTGTTGCTTTTCCATATTACCATTTCCTGACTTTTCATCGGATACCCAAAAGGGCGGTATTCGACCAGCTCAATGCCGGTATAGAAATTCCTTGCTATTGATTAACGCCCAGGCCAGATCATTTGTGGCCTGTCTTTTGCCTACTCCCTTGGTTTGAAAATATTTTTCAGCGGCGGCTAATTCTGTCTGCATTGGATAACGCGATAGAATATTCAGATAAATCATACCAATCAGCGTCTTAATGTTGCCCTTGGAGGCCTTTACCAGCCCGTTGATTCGCTTGCTGCGTTCGATCTTGTTCTGAACGTGGCTTGAATTCAGCAGGTGAAGCCGTTGAGCATCCGAAGGCTGATTGTTGCGTTCGGATTCCATACCGGTATCGCGAGAAGGACGCCCGAACATTTCGAGAAACTGGCTGCTGATGCTTCCGTCCGCAAGCTCGATCGATCGATTCTCTTCCGGAATAAAAGTAAAAGGTTCCGGAATTGGGCTCGAATAGCTCTCCTGCGTTCCTGAAAGCCAGCACAGCGCATCGACCAGCACTTCCGCTTCAAGCCGGCGCACCGGATAACATGCAAACATCGCCTCGGCCTCGGGATGGCTGCTGCGCGGAATCGAGGACTGCTGGTAAGTGCGGGAATTGAGAATGAGGCGATAAATATACCGCAGGTCATAATCAGAATTCACTAATTCTTTTTCCAGATAGGCCAGAAGCCTGGGATGAACGGCCGGATTATCAGGATGAATGTCATCCGGCTCATGAATAATCCCGCGGCCCATCAGCCAGGCCCAGATACGATTCACGATATTCCGAGCAAACCATGGGTTATAACCGGTTATCAACCAATCGGCAAAAACTACACGGGGATCCTTATCCGCCTTAATTTCAACGGCAACGCCATCGGGAAAAACCGCTTTCAAAAGCCCCGTCGCTGTCGGGTCTAAGTAAACGATTTCTTCTTTCCACTCGGCGGTGCCCTTGTATGCTACTCTTGAGAAAAAAGCCTCTATACCATTTCGGCGGTCTTCAGGCCATTTATCCAGACGCACGCCCATAAAAGTAAGCGCTGCCGCCCCTGCAATAGCCGAAGGCTCCTGCCCCAGAATCGCACGGTAGAAATTGACCTGCGGCACGCGAAAATTACTGCCGCTCGAAGTCAACATTTCACGGGCAAATTCGTCATAAGGCATATTATCTCTGAGACAATCATGAATCCAGCGATGATAGGCCTGCACTGCATTTGGCCAAAGATTAATTGGAAACTCCGCCTTGACCCGCAGCAGGTCGCACCACTTCAGTGACCAATAGTCGGCAAACTCTTCCCGCTTCAGCAGTTTGTTAATCAGTGCCGCGCGCTTATGAGAACTGCGGTTCTGCAAAAAACTGCGAACCTCCCGAGGCTCCGGCAGCGAACCGTTCACATCCAGATACACCCTCCGGATAAACACCTCATCGGAGCACAGATTCGCAGGCCGGATACCCTCCTTGCGCAAGGACGCCATAACCAGCGCGTCGATTAGATTATTGTTTATCCCTGTGTACTCCTTATTGCTTTCAAATTGTCCGAACCGCATCGGCTCCGGACGTCGCCGTGCAAAAAGAGGAGCACAAACAGCAAGAAACAGAAGCCCCATAAGGGACGCCTTATGGCGCAAAACAACTGAAGGGGCATTTTTTTTCGATATTTGAATCCTTTGCATAAACCGGCATTTCCAATATCAACTGCAATTAAGCACTCATTCGCCTAACAACCTATAATACCAAAATCGTGCCCAAATTTCAACGGTTTGAAGAAATTTACCTCCGAACGACAACTACATCCGGTGTTTGTTTTTGGTAAAACCCAGTTTACCATAGAAGTTTTTCCGTGTTTCATTTTGACGATGCCCACTTCGGCTCGCCTTCGGTGTCGTGATGGTCGGAAGGATATCTTAAGCGATTTTGGCCGTCAAAAATTTTCGGGTGGGGACCGATAAGATTATGAATGTCTTAGCATAATGTCCATAAATCGCCTATATAAGGCCTTTTTACACCTTTTTGGTTGAATTGAAACTGTCTTTCGAGTATAATATACTTGTTAATCAATAAATGGGGGTGTCTTTAGCACAGCAAAGTTTGCCGGCCCTGGGCCTTTGAAAAATTCTTTCAGCCTGTCCACGGGAGTTTCTCAGGAATCAAATCTGACCGGCAGGACGGTTAAAAAAAAGAGGGGGGAAATATGAAAAAACTGCTACAAATGAAAAAACGCGGCTCTGCAATACCACTGGTAGTAGTTGCGGTTCTAATACTGCTTGCAATGGGAACAGGGCTGCTCAGTATGGGTTTGAACAGCCGTACCTTTTCCACACGAACCACCTCGGATATTACAGCACGATGCGCTGCCGACGCAGGCCTGACAATGGCTTTGTTTGGTATGAACAAAAAGATTCAAGCCGGACTCTGGGACGGAAGTACCTTACCTCAGGCAATTGACGAAAAGCTGCCCTACTGTGATGCAGCGTATAGTTATAAAGTAACAGGCGACCTTGCCAATGGCTATACTGTCTTCGCGGTTGGTAGAGCCGCCCAGGCACAAAGAGCAGTCTCAGCAACCTTAGAGCTGCGGGGATTATTTGAGTATGCAATTTTAACGAAAGAGACCCTGGTTTTGAAACCCGATACGCTGGTTGATGGATACAACTCCCAGGACCCGCTTGATACCGACGTAGAGGTAAATATTAATACCCAAAGCATTGCAGACGCAAGCATAATTCTTAATGCAGGTGTAACTGTAGATGGCGACGTAACTGTGGGTGTGGGCGGCGACCCTGAAACTGCCATAAAAGACATGGGCGCAACGACCGGGGCCCAGCTTAGCGGAATAGAAGAAGAGCCCTTGTCACTGATAACTCCGCCGACACTGCCCAATATGGGAACAAGTATTACAGCCACAGGTGAAACCGTTAAACTTACACTCACAGACAGCGGCCAATATAACAACATTTTTGTAAAAAAGGGAGAGACGCCGGGTATAGTGGAAATAAGTGGTGGAGATGTTGTCTTGTATATCACCGGAGATATCGAACTCGGAGAGTCATGCGAGCTTGTAGTAAAGGACAACTCCTCATTAACCCTTTATATAGATGGAGATATTCACTGCCGCGTAAAAAGTGCTATCAACGCCGAATATCCTCCTGAAGATCCCAAGAAATTCCAATTGTATGGTACAAGTGAAACTCAACAGACCTTCGATATCAAGGCCAAGAGTGACTGGAGTGGAACAATATATGCACCTAATGCGGATGTTACTCTTTATGCCAATGGGGATTTTTACGGTTCGACCGTTTCCAATAACTTCGAGCTGAAGTCAGGCGGCAACTACCACTATGACGAGGCGCTCAGAGAAGTGCATGTGGACGATTTAGGCGTGCGTTTCGTGGTAAAGCGGTGGTATGAAGGCAATTTTAAGTCAATAAATGATGTGTCGATGCTACAGAAATAAGTATGCCAACGTCGGATTTGTGAAAATAACTCGTCAGGTATGTTGACAGCAGCCTGTCATGAATAAAATCGGAGCAGTTAGATGGCCAAAAAGGGAATTAAACAAAAATTCAGACAATGTTGTCTCTTAATACCATTATCGATAGCCTTGTCCGGTTTGGCTGTTTTGATGTACCAAAGCTGGTTTTGGCTGAAGCTGGGATGCTGGAAACCTCTCGATTCAAGATTGGTCTTGAACAAAGTTCTGCCTGCACACTTTTTATACTGGCTTCATAATCCTCGCTCCTGGTCAGGCTTAAAAAAAATTATTTCCCCTTTTTTCAACCTGCCGCTCGCCCTGTTTCTGATCCTGATTGGTCTTGTTATTCTTCATCTCGTGGCCAAGATTTTTGATTTATTTTCGAAATCCAAAAAGATAGAGGCAATAGATACAAGAAGCTGGCGAACCGGATAAAGTTCGGGTTAGTTTTATACATTCCTCACAGGACGCAGAGATAAAACCGTTAGCTGCTGTAATAGCGGAATTGACTTATGGGATAAGTGAGTTATTATTTAGAAAACGCGTAACCATATGTTTCCACATGCTACTGAAAGGAAAATTTATATGTCACGAATAGTTATAGCCGTCCTGGCTCTTGTTGCTGCATTACCTTGTCCGGCCAATGAGAGTATTGCTGAGAAGGTTATAAAGCCCCCGCCAAACGAACCAAACCTGATTACATTTTCAAGGATCGACAAAGCCTGGAAGCTCTCTCAAGGTGAAAACACCAAGGTGGCTGTTCTTGACTGGCTCTTTGATATGAGCCCGAAAGCATCTTCCAAATACATTAATCCTGTTTGCATGATACCCGGAGAAAAAATCGGATTTGCGGAGGCATGGCATGGAGAGTGGATGGCCGAGACAGTTCACCAGGTCGCCCCCAAGGCAAAGATTATTCCAATACGGGCAAGACCTGCACGTAAAGAATCAGACCGGGATACAGACGGCCGGTTTGTTTATGAAAAATACCTTATAAAGGGCATTCGCTTTGCCGCTGATCAGGGAGCCGTCGCGGTGACTAATTCCATGGGACCGGTAAAACACTGCGATGAGCTGAGGGCGGCGATCGATTATGCGGAAAAGAAGGGAACCATCTTTATAAATGTCCATCCCGAATACCTCGTATATACGAAAAATTCCTATAAAAGGTGTGATCCGAATGACCTTGACAAAAGAATCATTCATTCCGGAATTGTTCACGTACCTGAACATCCCGCAAGACCGGATCCTGCCAGGGACATTTATGTCTGGCCTTATCAGATTAATCCGGTATTTCGAGACGGCTGGGGATATTCCTACGGCCCCCCGATTGTTGCGGGCGTTGTTGCCCTGATGAAAAGCATAAACCCGAAGCTGACTCCTCAGGAAGTCAGAAATATCATTTTCGAGACTGCCTGTAAAAAAGACGGCTTTAATGTCCTCGATGCCGAAGCAGCAGTAAAAAAAGCCGCAGCATTGAAGAAATAGAATGACTTCCGGCGGAACTTACCGTTTCCCTTGTTAAACGATTTGTAAAGCAGGGGTATTTTATCTAAACAGGCTTCGTACAGCTTCAAATTTATTACGGTCCCGAAACAACATCCTTCAATACCGCAAACTGTACGTCGAACACCTTCCTCAGCTCGTCATCGGGCACGACGTCACCTGTGACGCCCATATAGGCATCTGCAAATCGCGAGCCGAACCCGACGACGGTAACCGTTCCCCTGCCGTAAGTTGCCCTTGCGATCACCGGTACGTTTGTCACCGTCGCCACCGGTTCCCCTCCCTTGATTTCACAGGTTGAGTCTATTTGTATCACAGGCCAATTCTCCGGCGCTTTCAACCGGCCCCTAAGCTGCATGTTTGGACTCACAGTCAGCCCGAACGGATACAGCAGGCTGTTTGCGGTTGAACCGATATTTGCCGGAGAGTCCAGAATGAGTGCTTTACCGCCCAGTTCGACATAATTGACCAGCGCCTCGCGGAAATCATTCGTTACAGTCTGATTAGGGTCTAAAAACACTATAAGGTCACCGGTTAGTGCATCGGTGCCGCGCCTGCGGGATGTAAAGTAACCAAGGCGCAATATCCACCGTTCGAAAATCCCGAAACCGTCCTTCTTTCCGGAGATGAATCCGCTCTTTGACAGAGGTCCGTTACAGACAGTACGATCAATCATAACTTGAACCATCGGCCGAACCGCCTTTGGAAGGCTCAAGGAACGTTGATGAATTGCTCTTGCAGCCGCTGCTGCAATCGAGAAGCCGAACACCACCGAACAGATTACAACCAACCAGGCCACATTCCGTGGCACGGCCCTCTTGGCCGTGTTTTCACGGGCTGGAAGCCCGTGCCACAACACAAGTCCGGCAGCAAGAAGTGGAAGCCCCAAAACAATTAGAAATAATCGTAAAGGGTAAGGACTGTTGCGGTGATTAAGCCATTCGAGCATACCAAGCATTAACTCGGCCTTTCCGGGCTCGAACGTTGCGAAATTGGAAAAGATTGTCGAATCGGTAAAAGCTGCAACCCGGCCGGCGCCGCGATGAGCTGTCCATAATTGAACGAAAGCTCCATACCGCATCTGGGCATTGTCTTCGACCTGGGGATAGAAATTGCTCGCGTGATAATCAGCCAGAAGATTTTTCAGGCCAGTCGAACGAATGGCCGCCCGGCCGGGGCTTAGCCCCGGGCTGATGGAGCAGGAAACCGCAAAGTCGAGCGGCGGCATGTCCTGGACTATCGGATGTGGCACTAACGGCGGATTATAAAGTTGAGTAAAAACCGTATCGATACCGAATAAACAATCGTAACGAAAGCTGAAACCGAAAACTTTTGCTATATCATTTATATGTGTGCCTGTATTAAAAACGTTTGTGTGCTCGCCGATGAGCAGCAGCCCCCCGCCACGTTCGACAAATCGCTCTATTGCTGATATTTCTTTCTGTTCGTATCGTTCGGTCGGAACCTTGACGACAAGAACATCACAATTCATAAGAGCCGCATCGTCGATAGCAGTCTTAAGGCGGGCAGTATCATAGAAATGTGAAATGTAATCGTAGATACAGTAATAGTTGTATCCGGAGTCATGCCCGTACCATTGTGTATCAAAGGGCTTATCGGTCGGTTCCCAGGTCGAGTGATATTCATCGACCCAAACCCTGCCCTCTTTGCGCCGTCCCGGCACATCCAACAGCATGCCCATAATCAACATGAAGCTTCCTGCAATAGCCAGCACTATTGTACCAAGACTTCTATTAAGCTTTATACTTTGTTTCGAAACCAATACCTGTTGTCCACCAAACGGCGTGTGAATGAACCGCAGGCTAAGAAGAATCGGCCCCAGCAAAAAAACCATCAGCAGCCAGGGATTCCAGAATTGGTTTATTAAAACCAATTCTTCATCATACCCAGTACGAAGTGCCCGATGCATAAAAATCGATATTAATATGGCCGTGCGTACGGGCAGCCAGGCGACAATCAATATGACAAAAGCTGCCAAACGTTTTCCCAGGCGGGAAATTTGTTTGCCTGCCTGCAAAGGTTCTTCTTCCGGCACAGACGAAGGCCGGCTTGCGGGTTTGCAGATACAGAGCATGACAATCCCGCCGAATATGAAAGTTAAAGTAAGGGGGTCTAACAGCAGCTCCCAGGTAGCCCCAAGACAGTGTGAATTTCTCGGAGTGTATAATGCAAGATTTGTACCGGCCAATCCCGCCCGGATACCCAACAGACGTGAAATCGCATAAAGCAGACCGGGCCAGGGCCACGGAAGCTCATGTGACCTTGCAGTGACATATTCGTAACCGAGAATACCAAGTGATTGTACAGTAAGGATGACTCCCCCTAATATGAGCGAGGAGGCAAGAACCCCGGGCCACCGGCGGGGAATCGGTAAGACGCCAAGCACAAGGCCGGCAAAGACAAGCAATAGGGCCATACGGTATGGCCACGGGGCCAGAAAGACAGCAGGCAGTAACAACGCGGCGGCGGCTGTTGACTCGATGGCTATCGGCCTGCGAATGTCCACTCCAATTAGCAATGCAATCCCGGCCAATACAAGTACCGCCCAGACCAGCCACCGGGCGCTGTGGTAGTAGCTAAGTCCAAACAGCCACGAAGAACTCAATAACGCTAAGCCAATCCAGGCCCGTTTCAATTTGCAACCTCCTGACTCGATTTATCCTGCACTGTCCCGTTATTTGCGGATTCAGGCCGGCTTTGCAGTGCGGGAGGAATCCACATTTCCTGGTCTCGAAGCTGCGTGATGAACCATCGCCAGAAGTCGGCGTTCTCCCGCATACCTTCGAACGGTTCTCCTCCTTCCCATTCGAGATTTTTGTTGGCAGCAAAGCATGTGTCCCCAATGACCACAACCTTCCCTGACCCAAGCTGACGTAAAATTATGACCGGCAAATTGTTGTGCCCGTATGCAATCACTCGGGCGTCTGGGTCGTTACAAGCGACGGGCCAGGCCGCGTGAAAGCGAACATGGACACGTTGGTCTCCTGAGCTTAGATACGGAGACTTGAAGTGCCCCATAGCTTCGGGTTCAACGGGATTCGGCCCCGGATTGCCGATACTAAAGCCAAGCATCGAAAGCAGTGAGCTGCTGGAGCCCGCCTCGTCCAGTCCCGCCATAAGAATGAATGTCCCGCCGTTAAGCACGAACTCTCTTATCGCAGCTTGTTCCGTCTCCGAAAAACTTCGGGAAGGCGCAACCGATACCAAAAGGTTTGAACGTACGAGCCGCTCGGCCGTCAGCTCAGGAAGAGAAAGGGTAAGATATCCGTTCCGCATAAGTGTAAGAATAAATCCCCCGATACCGTCAGGACGCCAGGACTCCCCGCTGTTTGCTTCCAGGTGAGATGTGTCAATGTAGGCCAGGTTGTTCGGTAATTTATAGACCCCGTCGGGAAGTATCTCACCGGCGCTGCGGCTGATTGAAGTACAGACGGCAAGTGAGCCTGCCAGGCATAATGTCACCAAAATAAGCCTGCCCTCGCCAGTGTGCCGGGCCAAAAGACCTATGAGAAGTCCACAGCCCAATATACCGAGAAGCTGCCGCCATATAGGGTGCGCGTTTGCCCTGCCTCCGGCCAGGTAGCCGAAAAGCCGCGAGGTGAAAACATGCGAGCTGACGTTGATGCCGTTCGTCAGGCCGGATGTGTCACCAAATGCTATGACGCGTCCTTTGCCCAGGGGCTGTTCGGCTGCGAGAACCAAATCGCCAAGCTTTTCGCCTGAATCATATAGGCCGTTGCCCATCATTGCCCGGCCGCTTCCTTCATCTCCCATGTCCGACCATCCCCACCGTCCGACCAACAATGGACGCGCCGGCGGGCTTGTTTCGAGAGAAGCGCCAATAACCACGCCAAACTGATTGCGGTCGTCAGGGACACCTGTCGTCGCCGGGTGGGCAATTGCCTCATATGACTGCAGCCAGCCGCCTACGGTAAATGTGCCCGAATCGAACTCGACTCGTATCGAAGTCGGCTCCAGCACTTCATTGAAACGGTTGCTTCCGTTCTCATCACGGGTAGTGTGCTCACCCATTACCAGAAGCGAACCGCCCCGACGTACAAAATCCCATATCCGTTCCAACTGACCCTCGGCCCAGGGCTCATCGGGAAAAAGCAGTACTAAAGCATCAGCGTCCTGCAGGTCTTTTTCCGACAAATCAGCCGATATAAGACTGCTGGCTCCAAGGCTTTCAATAAAGACCGGAAGCATCCCATACATTCCGCTCGATAGTCTGCCATATTGGCCGTGCGCTGGTTTAAGCCAGTTGAGGAATCCTTTCTCATAGAAAACGATCTTTTCACCCTGGAGATCAGATTTTCCCGGATAAAGCGCAATTATAACAGGCAATATGATTGCCAGAGCAGGAACCCCGTACCGCAGAATATTTTGGGCCCTGTTATGGGCCACAGAAGCTTTCGTAAAATTCGGCTCACTTTCCACAGGCCCGGCAGACCACCTGAACATAGCTGAGACAATTATCAGGTGTATCACACAAGCCAACAGGGGCAGGTTCCACGGTATGGCTTTATGGAACAGAACCCCCCAGGACCAGCCTGTTTGTTCGGCAGGCTCGGCCACCCCGGCAAGTATCTGTGGGACATATGACAATACAATTAGATAACAGATGTGACTGCCGAGGATTGCCGCAAAACCATAGAGCGCCCTTTTTTTCCTCGGAGGCGGGCCGGACGCAAGCCAGAGAATCCAAAGCACAATCATAAGGACCAGGCAATCGAGGCCGGCAAATGTGGCCCCTACATACACAGCTTGAGCACTGATAAGACCTCCTGCGTTTCCAATAGCACGGCCAAGCGCATCGGCCATTGACCAGACAAAAGGGATACTTGTGCAGGCCATGCGATATAAGCCAAAGACCGCAACAGCAGCAGACACGATGCACAGCATCTTCTTCGCCTGCCCACGGAAGGTGACGGCAAGAGATGCCAGAACAAATGAGACGCCCATGACATTAATGACCGGCAGGGACGAGGCTGTCATGTATGCGGCAAGACCAGCCGTCGCCAGCAAAGCAAAAAGGCCTTTGCTCCCGCGCCAGGGGAAAGGACGCGGCGCGAAAATGGCAACGCCCAAAGCCGCCAACGTCAGCGCCCGCCGTAACGGATGCGCTAATAATCCCGTCGAGCCGGCCACAATCCAGGCGGCAGCAAGACCGGCTGTCGCCGCGATTAAAAGACCCAGCGCCGTTGATGCACCCGCTGGACAGTCGGTGGTTAATTCTTCAGATTTTCTTTGCCCGTTTCGAACCACTCGGGGGATTATATCTCATATCATATCCCGTGCAATAAGAAAAATTTGTATGCCGGACTAATGATTCAATGAATTGATATATGGATTGTCATCTTTACTTGAAGATATGTTACCATACCTTTCATGTGATACCGGCGCCAAAATACAAGATGAGTGTTTATCTGTTTTAAAACAGATAAGTCCCGGCAAACCAGTGAACAAGCTTATGCTCTCAAGAGTCGCCAACAAAAATATGCTTTTGTTTTATTATCCCGAACGTCATGGCGCCTTTGCCAACAAGAGCTTTGGCACAACAGTGGGGCACTGCGCATCTATCGCCGGACATTGCGCCGTGATAAGAAAGTTCCTTGTCCCCTCTATTAGTCCCGGACTACCAAGAACTCTCTGACAAGCTCTAGTCGGATCGACTGGGCACTCAGTCTCCACAACAGGACACTGTGTATCAGATGGGGGACATAGAGTACTTACTGTTGGGCAGTGGGTCCGCAATGAGGGACACATGGTATCTTCCTTAGGACACCATGTCGGCTCTGGGGGACACTCCGTCGGAACAACAGGGCATTTTGTCGGCACATCCGGTGGACACTTCGTATCTACCTGGTTACATTGGGTCTCTGTTGGCGGACACTTTGTCTCCACCGTCGGGCAATTTGTTTCCGAGAACGGACATATTGTCTTCGAGACAGGGCACCGTGTATCAGATGTGGGACATTGAGTATCTAATGTTGGGCACTGCGTCTTCGAAGGGGGACACTGAGTATTTGCTGTTGGGCACTGTGTCTGCTGAGGCGGGCATGCAGTATTCATAGCTGGACATTGTGTTTCTACGACCGGACACTTCGTAGATGTCGTCGGACATCTCGTTATTACTACCGGACAACTGGTCGTTGCGCCTGGACAACGTGTGTCTGAAGGTGGACATTCAGTATCTACTGCCGGACACTGAGTATCAGACGGGGGACATCGTGTCGGATCATCGGGACACTGAGTCGGTACAGGCGGACAAGTTGTCCGCGAAGGCGGGCACCTTGTCTCAGAAGCCGGACATTCAGTCTCCATAGGTGGGCACTTTGTCTCTGTGGGCGGGCATTCGGTCTCTACTGCCGGGCACTGAGTATCAGACGGGGGACATCGTGTCGGATCATCGGGACACT
>CAZZAX010000019.1:0-28274 GCA_964653075.1 uncultured Pirellulales bacterium | reverse complement strand
CAGGCGGGCACTTTGTCGGTACAGGCGGGCATCTTGTCTCCGAAGGCGGACATTCGGTCTCCACTGCCGGGCACTGAGTATCAGACGGGGGACATCGTGTCGGATCATCGGGACACTGAGTCGGTACAGGCGGACAAGTTGTCCGCGAAGGCGGGCACCTTGTCTCAGAAGCCGGACATTCAGTCTCCATAGGTGGGCACTTTGTCTCTGTGGGCGGGCATTCAGTCTCTACCACTGGACACTGAGTTGGTACAGGTGGACACTTCGTAGGCTCTGGTGGGCACCTTGTCTCAGATACGGGACATTGGGTATCTCCTCCCGGACAACGAGTCGGTACAGGCGGGCACTTTGTCGGTACAGGCGGGCATCTTGTCTCCGAAGGCGGACATTCTGTCTCTACTGCCGGACATCGAGTCTCCAAAGGTGGACACAGTGTTTCCGCAACCGGGCACTGAGTCTCCAGAGCGGGACACCTTGTCTCTGCTGGACACTGAGTCGGCAGAATTTCACATTTTGTAGGCTCTGGGGGACATTCGGTCTCTACTGCCGGACACCGGGTTTGTACAGGAGGGCATGTTGTCGCTGCGGCCGGGCACTGAGTTTGAACAGGAGGGCATGTTGTCGCTGCAGCCGGGCACTGAGTTTGAACAGCGGGACATGATGTTGCCGCGGCCGGGCACTGAGTTTGAACTGCCGGACATGTTGTCGCTGCAGCCGGGCACCGGGTTTTAACAGGCGGACACTGGGTGTCACTTGCCGGGCACACAGTCGCCGTGGCTGGGCATTGCGTTTGTGCAACCGGACACTGGGTAGCGCTGACTGATCTGGTTGTTACTTGTGGCTGGCTCTCCACAAAAACCTCGTGGTCCTCGACCTCACCGTCAGGGGACGGGCCTTTGGGGCTTAAACCGCCCTGTTTACTTATTCGGAATCGTGCGAAAGTCTGTCCAGATAAAGTGCTGATCGGCACAGAAATCGATATTGCGTGGCTGCCGGCAGGCAGGAAACCATCGTATATCTTTTCAGATGCATCCCACGTCATATCGCCGTTAAAGTCAATCCATCCCTGGACAATACCGCCGCCGCCATTGACCTCAACCGTTAAATTCACCGGCTGGCCCGGAATAAGAGTGGGGAAAGAAACGCCGTTTTCGTCATCGTTGACATCATTGTCATCACCGAGGGCATTAGTATCCGGCTGACCGTCCGGCTCACTTTCAGGACGATCGTTTTCATCACCAAGCCAGGGACCGGCGATCGCATGGTTGGCGCCGCTGTTAAAGGACAGTGTCGGGTAACCTGCCGCGACCGTTCCGGTCGGGGCATCACCCCAGTCGTATTTTAGCGGTTCGCCTTCTCTTCTCGGATAAATCAGGTAGTCCTCAGTCTCACCATAGTCGTACCCGCCGGCCGGTCCGGCACCACCGGTCAAAGCCGGAGCATCCACAAGTCTCAACAAAGGAATTTCTCCTATCGTTATTCGCATCCAAACCGGATCCAGCTCTGCATCCGTCTGCGGATGCCAGCAAATGAATCGGGGTGTAGTTAAGGTATAGGTGCCTGGATTTACGAGGATTTGATGATTCGGAACTGCCCATTCCGGTACGGTAGTACCGTCAGGGCATTCCATAGTATCATCCCAGTCACCATCACGATTCCAGTCGAACCACACATTTACATAAGCCGTAGCGGAATCAGCAGCCAAACCTGTCACCGTGTAATCGAACGTTGTCAGTTGACAGTCGGGCAGAACCAGTGTGAGCCGGACACCGTCATCTCCCCCGTCCAGGTCGGATAAATCATCGGCCGGAACGAGATTATTTTTGATGTCCTCGTCATATCCGATGTCCGCCTCCATTTCGTTAGTAACAGTCTGCCCAAGATAAAACTTAGCATGAGGCAGCCAGTGAATCGGGCCGTATGGTGGTGAGCCGATTTCGTAAACCGTCGGGTAGTTCCCTATGACTCCGCTCGGATACGCCAGCATGGATTGCCCAGGAAAGCTGTTCGAGCTGTCCGGCGCATCGCCAAGGTCGTGTTCCCCTGGGCCTTCTTCATCCTTGGTAATTACGAATGCCAGGTCAAGTGATTCCCCCATGTACTCATGGTCTTTAGGGTACTTCATCGGGAACGAAACAAGTTTTTCTGTAAAGAAGAAAACGGCCGCGTCATTCCATCTGAGTTTATGAGTAGTTGTTTTCCATCCGAACCTATAATCTGCATCCTCGGGTCTGAGTTCCTTAACGCTGAGCCAGTAGATAGTTCCTTCCTGCTGGATGAAGGCTCCTTCTTTGATACAGAAGTTATATTGGTAAGCTTGCATGTGATTGTTAGGCAAATAAAGCTCCTTTGCCGGGTCGTACCAGCCCTCCGGACTGTCATCAAGCTTTCTAACGGAATACTCGCCGGGGCCGAATGTTTTGCTCCAGAGCACACCTCCCGGCATGCTCCAACTGTTCTCTGTTGCCGGGATGTCCGCATAAATGGCGATTTCAAATATCAGACTGTCCGGCCCGTTCGGGGGCAATACATCATCACGGAACGAACCCCAGAAATGAATATCATCGACCGAGCCGGTGGCCGTACACCTGAAATCATCGGCAAAAAAGAGTGTGGACATATCTACGTCTATACCCGAAGCGCCGAGATCAGGCAGTTGCGGCCAGTGCATCTTATGGGCATCATCAGGATTCCAGTCGCATTCATCATCGCATATACCTTGCAACCTCATTGGGCCTATGAAGAAGCCGGTTGGGTTGCCGTCGGAATCATAAATCTGAGTCTCGTCCTCGTTCTCATAGGAATCACATGGCGCCGCCGGTTTGTGCGTAATCACACCTATGAGCCGTTTCGGAACAAGCGTTACGAAAGTTTGGTCCATGCCGGGTACTTCAACCTCAACAAACACGTCGAAAAAGCTGTCGGCAGTGCCGCCCGATGTGAACGGCGGAAGGTCCAGTACACCCGGCGTGTTGTTAACTTGTTCGGTTATCTGGCCCAACGACGGCATGTCGGGGACAACTCGAAAGTTCACCTGCCCCAGCGATGGACTTGAACCCTGCAGATTCATTGACACTATCTCTGTTGTTACCTCATCCAACCCGTCGCCGTCGTCATCTTGAGCATCTCCATGGTTCGAACCCTCGAAATAGACGTGTTGTGTCACCGGACCGCTTAACTGCACAACCTCCGTACCTAAAGGTGTGATCAGCTCTATCTCGGCTAATAGACTGAGCTGGTCGATTTCAGCCGCAGATCCGTCTTGTGCGGTTGCAGATTGTCCCGCACAAAATACTATGATTAAAGCTGTAACGAATAGTATGGGAAGTGTCGAGTGACGTTTCAGCTTTTCCATAAGTCTTTCCTCCTTTAAAAAGCCTACACTACCCCCCAAAAGAACCGAGTTGCCGCCAATAGATAACCACAGGAATTCCTCATTTATTCCTCCTCAGTAAGCCACACTGAGTACTAATTGCAGTAATATACCAAATGTTGGATGATAAATCAATTATTTAATATTTTTTTAGTGTTTTTTTGGTCAAAATCGTCATAAAAACATAACTGCCCGCCGTGCCGCGGCCGCGTCGTGACAGGCACGGTGTTATTTTGGCGAGGAATTTCTACTTGATTGGCAGCTTCCTGATAGTTTACAATCTGCATAAAAATGGTGGTCAACGACATAAAAGGACGAAACGCCAGTCCCGATTGACGCTGAGCTATGCGAAAGATAACCAAATATGGAATCAGTCTCGCTTGACAATTTACAAAAGTCCTTCGGCCAGGTCCGGGCCGTGAACAACCTGAGCGTTACCGTCCCCACCGGTAGTGTCTATGGATTCCTTGGACCTAACGGTGCCGGCAAGACAACCACACTGCGTATGATTATGGACATCATCCACCCCGACAGCGGACAGATCAGAATATTCGGGGACTCATCCCTCGAGCAGGCCAAAGCCCGTATCGGCTACATGCCCGAAGAACGCGGCCTCTATCGAAAGATGACCCTTGCCAAGGTGCTTGCGTTCTTTGGTGCAATAAAAGGCCTTACCGGTAATGAGCTGTCAGGCCGGGTTAACCACTGGCTTCGGCGCGTAGAGCTGATGGACTGGGCGACCAAAAAGGTAGAGGAGCTTTCAAGAGGAATGCATCAAAAACTACAGTTTGCCGTCACCGCAATCAATGAGCCGGACTTGCTGATACTTGACGAGCCGTTTGCAGGGCTTGACCCGCTGAACACGGATTTGCTCAAAGCCATTATGCTTGAAATGCGAAATGAAGGCAAAACCATAATCTTCTCCACTCATGTGATGCACGAGGCCGAAAAGCTCTGCGATTCGATCCTTCTGATAAACAAAGGCCAGGCTATCCTGGATGACAATCTGGCGCACATCAAGTCGCAGCGATCATCTCATGTCATAAGCGCCGAGCTTGAAGGCAATACGGATTTTATCGAGAAGCTTCCTATAGTAAAAGCGGTGGAATCTGATGGACATAACTTTGAAATTACTTTCTCGGACAATGCGGATACTCAGCAGTTGCTGCAAGCTCTGGTAGAGCGGCTGCGAGTGCAAAGATTCGAAGTGAAGGTTCCTTCCCTGCATGAAATATTTATTGATTTGGTTGGGACAAGCAATGCAGAAAATTCTTAAGATTGCCCAGCGCGAATATATAGAAACGGTCAAGACCAAGGCTTTCATCTTTGGCATTCTTATGCTCCCGATTATGATCGGTTTGATTATTTTTTTCACAAGCCGGATGTCCCGCGACAAAACCGGACCGCAGCCGCCGGTAAAGGTCGCAGTCAACGATTTATCGAGCGAGCTTGTTGATGAGATAAGCGAGCTTGTTGATGAGATAAAAGCTTCATTTGAAAAGCATAATGAAAAAAACCCGAAAAGGCAGATTAAGTTCCACCAGCTCGAAATACGGCAAGACTCGGACACTCTTGAAGAGCAGGCAAGAAACAAACTGCTCCAGGGACAGTTGGATGTTTATGTTGAGCTGGACATGGACGTCCTGGATGTGGATGGTTCCGGCAAAATGCATCTCTACACCTATAAACAGAAAGCAAGCAACATAGATATATTATCGACCATCGAATATATCTGTTACAAGGAGGTTGTCAATCAGCGGTACAAAATGCAGAAACTCTCTAAGGAGCTTCTGGAAAAACTCAGAAATGTCCCGATTGAGCGGGTGGAAATTAGCTCTGCTGAAGGTCAGGACCGCGTTCAAAGTAAGACTGACACTGTTTTGAAAATGATGGTCCCCTTCTTTTTTATGTACCTGATGTTTTTGGGAATTATCAGTTCGGGTCAGCAGATGGTTAGCAGTGTAATCGAAGAAAAAAGTTCACGCGTTATTGAGGTTTTACTCTCGGCGGTAAGTCCGTTTGAGTTGATGGCCGGCAAGATTTTGGGATTGGCCGGCACAGGCCTGACACTTGTAAGTTTATGGGCCGGAGCGGCATTTCTGACTGCACGCTCGCAAAATCTCAATATTGACCTTACCAGCGAAATCGTAGTGTATTTTGCAATCTATTACATTCTTGGTTTTCTTTTAGTCAGCTCAATCCTGGCAGCGGCAGGTTCAATCTGTAACACAATCAAGGAAACCCAAAGTCTGATGATGCCGATGACGATGATTTTCATAATTCCGTTATTGTCCTGGTTCAAAGTCGTCCAGGATCCCAATGGAACACTGGCACGGGTCTTCTCGTTCATTCCACCTCTGACACCGCTGGTAATGGTGCTGCGGCTTTCTTCCGGCTCTGAAATTTGGATAGTTGAGATATTGACAACCATAGTACTATTAGTTATAACCGTCCTGATAGGGATATGGGCCGCTGCCAAAATTTTCCGAACGGGCATTCTTATGTACGGTAAACGGCTTAATGTACGGGAAGTATGTCGATGTTTATTACAAAGTTAGACCTGTCTTTAGTATGAATCCGGTGTGGCTTAATTAAGGAGACCTGAAAACGTGAGCGGCCTGTTTTACAATTTAGGAAAAAAAGTCGGGCCGAAGGTTCGCAAAGTCAGGTGGTTCTGGCAGTCAATTGCAGGCTCAGAAGCCGACGCTATAAAAGTAGAGTATGAGGTCGGCCGGGACCTTGCTCGTGAAGTCAGAAACCAGGTTGAGAGTGACCGCCAGCCCCAGGCCGAACAAATACTGGATGAAACATCTCGCCGTTTGACTGCCTGTGTCGTCAACAAATCTCGTAAATTCAATTTCGAAACCATCAAAGGCACTGAACCTAATGCCTTCGCTCTGCCGGGCGGATTCATCTTTGTCAGCCGCTCGCTGATGGAGCTGTGCAAATACAATCATAACGAAGTGGCATTTATCCTTGCCCATGAGATGGCTCATGTCATCCGGGGTCATGCTATGGCACGTATCATCAGCAATTCGGCAATTGCCACTGCATCCCGGGCCGCACCCATACGCGGAGTTCTTTCCGGCTGGCTGCGTAAGGTCGGTGTGCAGTTTCTCGAAAACGCTTATTCCCAGGATATGGAGTCTGAGGCCGACAAGCTCGGAGTGCGCATTGTTGTAGCCGCCGGTTACGACCCTCACGCTTGTGTGCGCCTGCTTTCACGTCTGGCCAAACTCAGCCGGCGCGAAGCCCAATTCGACCTTGGCGGTTATTTTTCCTCGCATCCGCCTTTTGATGACCGTATCCGGAATATTAATCAGTGGCTGCGCAAGCGGAAGCTTCAGTGAAATTTATCCTTCATAAATTTACATAAAATGTGCTTGAGTACATCTCTGGTTCTGATAAAATGCTGAATCAGTAAAAAAATATTGGCGGGCTGTTGACACGTGGCACGGCCTTCCAGTGGCACGGGCATCCTGCCCGTGTTCACCCAGTTAGAGAGCCGAATGACATTGCCTCTAAGGGGGTTCACGGCCTTGAAGGCCGTGCCACGAGGATGTCCACGCCATATTGACCAAAGATTATGCTGGCAGCCGGAATTTTGGAGGATTACAGAGATGCTGAAAGTGGGCATTGTTGGTTTTGGGTTTATGGGGCAAACGCACTACAAGTGCTGGAAGGCCCTGGAGGGTGCACAGGTAACGGCAATTTGTGACGTAAATCCGAACATAGAAGAAGATACCAAAAGGGCCGTAGGTAACATCGGTGACACGGAGCAGGCGGTTGATTTCAGCAGTTTGCAGTTATTTACGGATCTCGACCAGATGCTCAATACTGCCGAACTCGATGCCGTTTCGATTACACTGCCGACCTGTCTGCACGCCGACTGTACCATAAAAGCCTTATCCGCGGGAGTCAACGTTTTCTGCGAGAAACCGATGGCGCTAAACGTCGAGGACTGTGAGCGGATGATTGCCGAAACAAAACGCAGCGGAAAAATCCTGCAAATCGGGCATTGTGTCCGTTTCTGGCCCGAGTACGCCAAGGCAAAGCAGCTAATCGACAGCGGCCAGTACGGAAAGGTCATTGCTGCAATGTTTCAACGCCTGGGCTCGGCCCCGACATGGAGCATCGATAACTGGTTCCTGGACGAAGAAAAAAGCGGAGGAATGGCCCTGGACCTGCATATCCACGACACGGATTTTGTGCAGTATCTCTTCGGGATGCCGAATGCCGTTTCCAGTTTTGCCGCGAAAGATGCCAAGGGAGGCCTGATTCATATAGTTACACAATATCTTTACGACGACGATAAGGTGATAACTGCAGAGGGCGGCTGGGCTATGACACCGACCTTCGGCTTCGAAATGAGCTTTAACATTGTGTTGGAAAAAGCCACACTTGTTTATGATTTGACGCGCGAGCCGATGTTTAAGCTATGTCCGGCCGAAGGACAGGTCATTACTCCCGAAGTCCGGAAAGGCGACGGCTGGTTCCTGGAAATTGAGCATTTTGCAAAAGCCATAAGAGGAGAAAAGCTCGAAGAGATAACAACTCTGGAGCAGTCACGCGATTCGGTTAAAATCGTAACGGCGGAAAAAGAATCGGCAGGGAAAATGGAAAAAGTCGTGATTAAATAAGCAAAACAAAAATTTGAATTGGAGAACAGCACGATGAAATGTAAGGATTGGCCTATAGGGATTTGCAGTTGGTCGCTGCAGACGGATGTCGCCGGCGTAGCGGATGCGATGAATAAAATCGGAATTGAACATGTGCACCTTGGCATCAGGGCCGCGGTTGAGAAAACGTCAGATGAATATCTCGCAGCCGTGCAGAAACAAAACTGGACGGTAAGCAGCACGATGATAGATTTTCCGCAGGAAGATTATTCGACCCTCGACAGCATAAAAGTAACAGGCGGAGTTGTGCCGGATGACTGCTGGGAGCAAAATCGGCAGCTCTTTATCGGTGCCGTTGATGCAACGGTCAAGCTCGGCGTCAAATACCTCTCTATGCACGCCGGCTTTATCGACGAAACGGACCCGGCATACATCGAAAAATTTTACGACCGTATTACAACGTTGGCTGATGCCGCCGGTGAAAAAGATTTAATACTGTTGCTGGAGACAGGCCAGGAAACCGCCGATGAGCTCAGGCATTTCCTTGAAGAGCTGGACCATTCTGCCGTAGGAGTCAATTTTGACCCGGCCAATATGATTCTTTATGACAAGGGCAGTCCCATCGAAGCGGTAACTGTGCTGGCGCCGTGGATTAAGCACATCCATATCAAGGACGCAACCCAGACCGAACAGCCGGGTACATGGGGCGCCGAGGTTCCCTGGGGTGATGGCCAGGTCGGACCAGAGGCTTTTTTAGGCGTCCTCGAAGAAATAGGCTTTGACGGCGTTCTGGCAATCGAGCGGGAAGCCGGCAACGACAGGCTCGGAGATATTAAACTGGCGGCTGAGAGGCTGCTGGAATTTAACGCATAAAGGAAAAACAGAGTAAAGGAGAACAAAATGGACACAAAACTGTACCTTGCCTTGAGCTTTGCGATGTTTATGGAGTACGCGATCTGGGGCGCCTGGATGCCTGTACTGGCAGCAAGACTTCTCGGACCGCTGAAAATGACCGGCAAACAGACCGGCTGGATTTATGCCACCCTGCCGCTGGCCTGTATCTTTATGCCATTGGTGTCCGGACAGCTTGCCGACAAGTATGTCAACACCGAACATATCCTTGCCGTTGCTCACTTGGCCGGCGCGGTCTTAATGTTTATTGCCGTGCGTAAAACTACTTTCAAAAACCTCTTTGTGGTCATGTTTCTTTACTGCTTGTGCTTCGCTGCGACACTGCCGCTCGTTAATTCCTTGATGTTCAGCCACTTGGCCAAAAACAACCTCGATTCCGCAGTTTATTCAAAGTGGATATTTATGTGGGCACCTGTCTCCTGGGCGCTTATCGGCTATGGTCTCACTGGCTGGCGGTGGAAATTCAAAACCGGCGAACAGGGCCGTGACTGTCTTTACCTTGCAGCTATACTTTCGGTGATTATGGGTGTAGGATGTTTCTTCATGCCCGATACACCACCTGCTGAAGCCGGCACCGCCCCTATACTTCAGGCTATGGGTATGCTTACGAAGTTTAATTTCCTTATCTTTATTATTGTTTCGATGATCTTCTTCGGGCTTATGCAGTTTTATTTCCTCGGCACTGCCCAGTTTATGCAGGATATGGGAATACCAGCCAGGAATGTCCCGGCATCAATGGCAATCGCACAGGGCGTACAGGCAATAGCCACTTTATTACTAATGGCCTTGTTGCTCGGTAGTCTTGGAGCGAAATGGACTTTGGTTATAGGAGCTATATTCTGGCTGCTGTTGTATATCGTTTACATCAATGGCAAACCGCGATGGTTGATTGTTTGTTCCCAATCGTTTCACGGCCTGGCTTACGTGCTCTTTGTCATTGTCGGTCAGATATTTGTAGATAGCGTCGCAGATGCTGAAATACGAGCTTCCGCACAGTCTTTGCTTTTTGCCGCCACGACAGGTGTTGGTTTGTTCCTCGGAACCCAATTTGCCGGCTTTATAATGGACAAGTTCAGAAAAGAAGAGAAATTCCAGTGGCGTCAGATTTTCATGGTACCGGGTGCGATTGCTTTTGTGAGCATTTTGGTTTTGATTATATTGTTTAAATAAAAGTAGAGTAAAACTTGATATTTAATGCTCGCTCCCCGGTTCTCTGTACAAACCGGGGAGCGAGTTTTTCTTTGACTTAAGGAATGTTCAGCGGGTCGATATCCTTGATTTTGTCGGCGTAAATCTGGTAGGTGTATTTCTTCAGAAGCTCGTTGCAGTATCGCTCAAATATTGCCTCTCTCTGCTCGCCCATCATTTTTTCTTTGATGCGATTGTCCATATCGCTGGAATATCCGACTAATTCGCCGGGACTCTTCTCCAGGATTTTGACGATTCGCCAGTTGAGGCCGCTGCGATAAAAGCCCTTTACCGGCCCGATTACATCGTTCGGGTCGCCTTTCCACAAATCCTTCCAGAACAAACCCTCTGAGCCGGGAGAAGTATTAAACGGCTTAATTTTCTTTTCCAGCGAATACTTCTGTTTTATCGCCTCGAAATCCTTGCCGCCGTCCAGCTCGGCCTTTGCCTGCCGGGCCGTTTTAAGGTCCCGGCACCAGATTAAGTCTATATTAAGCTTCTTGTCTTTTCTGAAAACTTCCTGGTTCTTGCCAAAGTAAATCATTATCTCTTCGGCTGTTGGCTGTTTAACCTCCCTGTACTTGTCGGACCTGACTTTTGACAGCAGCCTGCTGTCTTCATACTCTTTTACCTTCTGTAAAAAGTCTTTGTCCTTGTCGAGTCCCTGTTGCAAAGCTTCAGCCAGAAGAAGCGGCATGCTTAACACCCTGTCCAGCAACTGCTCAACGCCCTTTACGGTATCGAGGTTTTTCGGACGGCCCGGCGGCGACATTTCAGTCAACGCATCGAACCAGTCCTTCAAAGTCACCTTGCCCTTGTCGAACGTCACAAGGACCATATCTTTCTCATCCTGCGTCAATTCCTCTTTTATTTGAGCTATACGAATAAATCCACCGGTTCGGGGCTTCTTGGGCTTTGTCATCAATCTTTGATGAATTTCAACTACTTTGGGGAAATTTTCAGTCAGCTTTTTTGCATGAAACTTCTGGTATATGTATTTGTAATACTGGCTGAACAACATCCGGGCCTTTAAATTTTTAATTGTTGCTTCAGCTCTGGCCCGGGTAAGCTTAGGGTCGGCCTTCATTCTCTTTTGTATTTCGGGCTCTGTTACCGTTAATCTGGGCTGAAGCTGTTTTTGTAACAATAAATTCACGAGATTCCTGTCCTTGTATCGCTGAATCAATGAGGCAAGCGATTCTTCTTTAAGATAATCTCCTTTGCGGGCCTCGCTGATGACGGCCTTTTCAGCGAGCATTTTCAAAAGCACCTTCTCGGTACTAACCGGCTCAGGCTCCTCGTTATAATTTCCGTAGTTAAAAGGGTGAATCTCCGTCATCAGCCTTTTTTGAAGCTCTTGCTTTGTAATGGTGTAATCGCCGATTTTAGCAACGATAACCGGCGGCGCTTCCACTGGTTTAACTGCCGCCGGTCTTGAGGCGGCCGGACTGCCGGCTCTAACGCGCGGCGCCTGTGCCTTTGCGATGCAAAAAGTGCTCAATACCATTGATAGTCCAATAAAACTCAGAGTCAGTTTGTTAAAAGATAATTTCATCATAAGTGTTTTCCTCACAACCATTAAAAAGATTTTCATTCGATACCGAATGATTTTCGGTAAGTTTTAACCCCCGAAACATCGTTTTTGAGTACTTTATTATAACTTTTTTCACTCTTTTAGTCAATTCAAATATCCTCAAATTCAGGGTTTTTCTTAGTAACATCGATGGTAAATTTGATGATCTTTCGACTCCTTCGGTATAACTCAGGACAAGACGCTCCGCTCCCTTCGTCAGGCTCAGGGCAGGCAGGACTTGCGCTTCGCTCCAGTTGGGTTTGAATTGGCTTTGTATTGGGTTTGTTTTTATTCCCCGGTAAGCATGAAAATCGTTATATATCTTTGTATGAAAGACATTTAAGTTCATTTTTGGCCTTTCGACAATTGGCTTTGTATTGGGTTTGAATTGGGTTTGATTGGGTTCGTTTTTTTGCTTAGGCAGCGGGTGAAATCTTTCGTAAATCCTTGTAGAAAAATACTTTGCGCCAAATTTATCCTCAGATAAATTGGCTTTGTTTCGATAAAAAATGCTAACACTTTTTGTCGATTTTTCCTTTGATTTAGATGCTTTTTTCATTTTTTTACTGCTTTTTTAACGATTGAGGTTTCATTTGTTTGTAATTCCAGTTTAATATCTTGACCAAGCCCTCAGGAGGGAAAAAAGTAGTCCCTCTATAATTAGACGTACCTGCACGCCTTCGGATTTACTATTTACGATTTTCTATTTACTATTGACGGTTTGCTAATCCCCGACTACGACGTTCGGGGACAAGTTCGACTTGGCTTTCTGGCCTGAACTTTGCCTGCCGGCGTGTTACGTTAGCCTTCTGGCTAACAGGTGGGTATTATACCATATAATTAAACGAAAATCAAAGAAAAAAAGCCGAAAATCTACTTGACTGCCAACTGTGTACCTGATGCTCGTAAGTTGATGTGTGAAAGGGAGTTAAAATTTTTTTAGAAAAATTGAAATTTGTTGGAAATTACCAGCGTTTTTGTGCGAAAATCGGGCGAATTTTGGTTCGTATCGTGTCCCTTCGATTCCGCACCTTGGGCACAAGTCCCTAAGGGACAAGCTCAGGGCAGGATTGCGGGATGCGTATTGAGCGGATTTAAGATTTTTTTTACTATGTTCAGAATGATAGAGTTTGTAGCATTTCTACTTGAGGCCAGCATGAGCATCGTAGAGTATCACGCAGGAATAAAATTCCGGAGTGATTAAAACAAGTGCGAACCGAAGGTAGAAATGCGATTAGCGATTTGTATGGAAGGACGTAGTAAATAAAAACAGTACCGAGCCGCAGTCAGCACAAAGCAGATGCGTCAGTTATGTAGCATTTCGACCGAAGGACAGCATGGTCGAGAAAAATCAAAGTACAGATATCGAAATCCTCTACAGTCCTCGAGACTCCTCACGGAGGACACCTGACGGTGGAAACAAATTCTAATAACCAAAATTCAAAAAAGCATGCATAGAAGCAGAAAAGACAGTAATGTGTCATAATAAAGAATTGTGGTTATGTTGACGGGGAATTATTGATCCTTTTTTATTATCTATAAGTTCATTCAACTTGTTAACCGTGATCCTTCCGCTAGATTCAACTTTTACGTAAACCTTTCCCAAATCCCAAACAGCTTCATATCTTTTCAGTAGATCACTTCCAATATTGCTCTCATCCGGTTCAATAATAAAAACTCGCTTCTGGTTTGTATCTCGGCCGAATGTCATATCCCAAGCCATTAGTTTCCCATTTCCCGATTCAACGTAAAGGATGCTATCGGGCAAAGGTGCCATGTGAATCCTTAGCTCAAAGGTTCCTTGAGGCTTCTTTTCCTCTATCCACTGTAGTAGATCGTTTACTCCATGAATCGCAGACTGAATATCCGAATCCCATAGATAACATACCTTTATTAGTACGTCGTTTATCTCAGCAGGAGAGATACAGGCAATCTGCATATTGCTCCCATTCTGAAGAGCTCTTTTAATTGCATCACCTCTGTTGAAGAAAAAGAACATGCTTCTACCGACAACAAGAATCCGACTGTTTTGTTTCGTTTTTGAAAAAAGGGTGAACAATGGATACTTTGCTTCAAAATCGTTCCGACTTTCGAAAATCTCACGAATTCCCAGTCTACCACACGCGCTTTGAACATTATCCATACATTCCAATTGTGAACGAATTAGCTCGCGAAACTGTTCGAAATGTTTCTCCGCAATAAACATTTCATATAGAAAAGAAATGAAAAATATTGTAGTAAACAGAATACCAAGTGACTCCAACAGACTTTTCCAAATACTCACTTCAAGGTTCTGAGTTACAAGTATCATTATGATACCGATAGCTATCATGAGGAGACAGAGCATAGTCGTATTCTCGATAATCCATTTTCGGATATTCATTTTACCTCAACTTCCTTTCTTAAATTAACGATGGTGGTCTCTTTTCAAACTCAATACGGTTTTCCCGACACCACTCGATGGCGATTTCATTTAACGCACCGTTGCAGTACTTGTACCAGTCATCGACAATGCCATATTCGTGTATAGCGTTCGCATTTACAATTTCCGATTGACGATTTTTGTGTCTCTTATTTCACTGCACTATTCAAGATGTCCGCCTAACGCCTTTATAGGTAGAAGATAACAGAAAGGAAATTAAAAATCAAAAGAATTTTTAGAAAATTGGAGATTAGAGATTTCAGATTGGAAAGAAAAAAATATAAGAGCATTTCTACCCCCCGGCAGACAAGCAAGCAGGCACACACCGAGGACAAGCTCCGGCCAGCATGAGCATCGAACAATCACGTAGTCATGAAACCCCCGACAGGAAAGCAAGTGAGCTAATGTCGGGGGTAAATTCCGGAGTGATTAAAATTAGAGTGAACCGCAGGTAGAAATAAGAATAACCGCATGGGCGGTTTTAGAATTTAGAATTGCGAATTTAGAATTAGTAGTGGTTGGAGCAAGACGCCACTCTTCAATTTTAGCCACGCCCAAACGAGTTTGAGCGTGCCACCCCTGAATGAATTTTCGATTGATTATTTTTTGGATTATTGCTCCTTTGGCCATGCTCAGGACAGGTTTCGCAGGAATGATGGTTTTTACCACTCCATTACTGTCGCCCCCGACCCCCGGCAGAAGAGCAAGTAAGCTAACCCCCGGCAGACAAGCAAGAAAGCACACACCGGGGACAAGCTCTGGGGGTAAACTCCAAATCAAGCGAGCTCACATCGAGGGTAAACTCTTTCAAATGATTATTGATGATTGACTAATCCTTGGGGACAAATTGATGATTGTCTATTTTTCTGCATAGAGGTGATTTTGATAAAGCCAAGCATTTTCATTTGATTCAGGCAGAGAGATGCAGTAAAATATATTGAAAGAAGCTATGGATATTATAGTTCGGATAAAGCGTTTGGTCGTTTCGCGTCGAGTCCTTTTCACTGAAAAGGCAGAAATCGAGATGGCGAGGGATGAACTGACGCCGGAACTAGTGTACGAAGCGATTCTGAACGCACCGGCAATATTCAAAGTGTTGCGTTCGCGCAATCCGAAGACAAAAAGGAGCGAGAGACTTTATATAATCAAGGGATTGACCTTTGACGGACTCGCCATCTACACTAAAGGTAAGATATTGAAGAAAGAAGGAATTGACGTTTTTTATGTCCTCATCTCATCGAAAAAAAGCACTGACATCTGAAGTGTTGCCTTGCCCGGAGTGCGGAAAAACTCAGATGATTCACATCGTGGAAACTTGCCGACTCGCGGATGGGCTGACGGTCAAGAAGCTTGGGCACTACAAGTGCCACTCTTGCGGCTCACGTTTCTTCAACGATGACGCCATTCATGAGATTCAAGCCGCCCGCGCATCTCGCCGTTCGTTGGCTAAATCCTGCTGATTTACAAGGTAGGGGCAGGTTTCGCAGGAATGATGGTTTTTACCGCTCTATTACTGTCGCCCCCGACCCCCGGCAGAAGAGCAAGTAAGCTAAAACCGAGGGTAAACTCCAAATCAAGCGAGCTAACATTCCCCTGCTGCAAGTCAAGTGAGAAGTACTCGGGGATAAACTCAGGGGTAAACTCAAAAGCAAGAAAGCACTCACCAGCCTCTATATTTTATGTTTGCATCAAAAACGGATAACGCTTACACTTAATGTTAATAAATTGCTTTACTGTTTGTTATAAAATGCTGACGTTTAGAAGAAAATATCAATCCGGGAGCGGTAAATGCTTAGAAGCTATTTCAAAACTCAATTTCCGCTACGAACGGCTGCAATTTCCTCTCGCGTCGTTGTCGGCACAAAATTCGTCCTCGACGTAGCTTTGGCTACGCCTGCGGCGATTTTGAACCTCCGCCTTGCGAGAGAAAATATCGCTCGTTCTCGCAACGAAAGCAGTTTTGAAACCACTTCTAGGAACATAACCAATAAATACTCAAATTATATATGCATAAATCGTATATGTCTTTTTGCCTTTATATTACTGTCATCCTGTACTTTTTGCTTTGCCGACAGAATTGTGCTTAAGGAAGGTCAGACTATAACCGGGGATATCTTAGCTGAAAAGAAGACCCAGATTTATATTGACATCGGAATAACGGTCCTGGCGGTTCCGAAGGACACGATACTCGAATATGAATACTCCGAGACTATGACGGTTGATAATGCCGAGCCAGGACAAATCGGCGATTCGAGTAAAGATGCTTCGGGGAAGCCCGGGGCTGCACAGGACGATAAATTATACAAGACAGCAGATCTCGGGACAACGACTATTGAAAAATGCGTTGAGGTGGTCTCCGAGGCTGTTGTATTGGTTTCAAGCCCCGCAGGTTCAGGCTCGGGCTTTTTCATAAATGAAGACGGACACCTTATAACAAACTATCACGTAATTGAGAAAGAAACAAGAATCGAGGTCACCGTCTTTCGCAGGGCAAAGAACGGCTTCGAGAAAGAAAAATATAAAAAGGTCAAAATCGAAGCGATTAATCCTTTTGTTGACCTGGCACTTTTAAAGATTGTCCCGGCCGGGGCGGACAAGAACGTAAAGGTCAAATTCGTTCACCTTGGAGATGTAAGCCGCATCAAAACAGGTGAACAGGTTTTCACCATTGGCAATCCGCTCGGGCTCGAACGAACAGTTACCAACGGAGTTATCAGCACCCAAAAAAGAGCTTTCCAGGGGCTTCTCTATATCCAGACTAACGCCGATATCAATCCGGGAAATTCCGGAGGCCCGTTATTTAATCTATCCGGAGAAGTCATTGGTGTTACTAATATGGGATATATATTTTTGGGCGGACTCGGCTTCGCCATTCCCGTCAACTATGTTAAACATTTCATAGATAACCGTGACGCGTTTACCTATGATAAAGACAATCCGAATACCGGCTACAGATATATCCAGCCGGACCGAAGACGAAATAAATCCAGGCCGAAATTCCTTCAAGGCGGGATTAAATAATAAATGAACATTTACTCCAAGGCGGCAGTTGATCCCGGCACGCCGGGACAGCTAATTTTGCGAAAGGTGCCAAAATGAAATACCCTGTGAAAATATTTCATAAGCCCCATTTTACTATTATACTTTTTTGCTCTTATGCTATCTTACTATTATTTTTGCCGGCCCCTGTCCGTGCCCTGACGCTTCCCGAGACTGCGAAGCTGCTCCCGCCGGAAACCGTTCTGTTGGTTGAGGTTCAAAATATGAGCCGCCTCAAACAGCAGTTCGAAGACACCAACTTTTACAAACTCTACAAAGACCCGGCAATGGCGCCCTTTTTCGATGACCTTAAAACCAAATTGCGGGAAAAATCCCAAATGCGAAAGAACAAGTCTCTGGGGTTACTCGCCGGCGTGGATAAGCCGCCCGAGGGCAGAGCAGCCCTTGCTTATGTTTTTAACGAGCGTTTAAGAGACGCCAATGAGCCGCCACTTGTGCTCATAATCCAGTGGGGACAGAACATAAATACAATAAAAGAAGCGGCGGATAAGAAAGTCAGGCAAGCTGTCGAAGATGGTGACCACCGTAAAACCGAAGACTACCGTGGTGTCGATATCACAACCATAATCCGCAAATCTTCAAAGACCTTTAACTTTTGTTTTATCGAAGATTGTCTGATAGTGTCCGGAAATCCGGATGTCTTGAAATTTGTCATTGCGCACATCAAAGGCGCCGGCAGCCCTACATTAGCTGATGAGGCCGACTATTCGACAACGATGAGAGCCGTTAAATTGCAGGATGCCGAACAGATTAACTGCTTTGTGAACATAAAGCAAATCATCGAAACAACAATAAACGCCGATGCCGCCCGCCGTGTCACGGCCACGTCGCGACAGGCCGTTAAAGCAGAAACAATAATAGGCAACCTTGGCCTTGATAATGTTACATCTTTCGGCTGCTCAATTGGCCCGGGGGCCTTACCGACAGCATCCGCCAGGTCTTCTTTTGGCAAAGCTTTCCTGAAAATAAGAGGCCAAAAGAAAGGTGTTTCCAAAATGCTCGAAATAGAATCGGCCCCTTTAAGAACTCCGCGGTTTATTCCAGAGGCGGCATATTCGGTATCATTTGTGAATTTGAATATCAACAAAGCTTACAGCGAGCTTGGCAAAATTCTAAGCAGCTTCTCGCCGCAGCTTGCTGCGATAATGTATATGCCGCTCATACCGGCCAGCCCGCAGGGCGAACCGCCGGTGCAGATAAAAGCCGGTATTGTCGACCACCTCGGCTCGCAAATTATTATCGCTCAGAGCATAAACGAGCCTGTCTCTGGTGCCGATACAACCGCAGAGGCGACATCACTTATTGCGATAGCGATACAAAACCGCCGAGCTCTTGAAAAATCATTATCCCTGCTGCACGGCAAAATATTAGCGGCCAATAATCCCGATGCCAGCCGGCAACTGCTCGGACACACTATATATTTACTCGACTTCCAGGGCTTTCTTCCGGGCTTGATATCCGCACCAAGAAGACCAATGCAGAATCCCGCCGGGCGGGAAATTCCAAAAATGCCGAAATATGCTTTTACGGTTACCGACACACACCTGATTTTCTCCAAAGAATCCGCCGTCGAGAAGGCCATTCGTGCCTTGAACAGCACACAAGACGTATCAGTGGATTCCGCGCGTTGGTTTAATATAGCCAAATCGTCTGTTCCTTCACTTGCCGGGGTGGTCACTTTACAGAACTACACAGCTTTGGGTAAATACGTCTGGTCCCAAATGCGCAATCTGACCAAACAAATGAAAAATAAGGACAAGGAATCGAGCATCAAGATGGGTGTCGGTGTAAAGCCCGGTTCTGTTTTTCCACAGATGATGTTCGCAAAGGCAGGTTTTCAGTTGTTCGATTTCAGTCTTTTACCCGAGTTCGATGAGGTGAAAAAGTATTTTGGCTTATCCACTTTTTACGGCATCAGCAAGCCCGACGGCTTCTTCTTTGAATTCAAATATATAAATCCGCCTGATACTGACTAAGGGGCGTGTGAAGTAAGTAACATTCAGCGGTTATGGCGGTGCAGGGGCAAAAAGCCCTTAGCTCTTAGCGAAATCGAAGGACAAACAATCTCAAATCAGCCATTGAGTTTCAAAATAAGGCCGTGCTTTATTCGCCTTAACTTTTATGGCGCCTTAGTGTAAGACCTTATTCAGAGGATAGGTAATTATTCCCGATGCCCCGGCCCGCTTCAATGCCGGTACTAACGTGCGTTCAATTTTATCATCGACAATCACTTCTATCGCCACAAAATCCGCATCGGCCAGAGATGAAACAGTCGGGCTTTTTTCAGCAGGCAAAATCTTCAATATCGCCTCTAAGTTGTCTTTCTTTATATTCATCTTAAGGCCGACTTTGCTGCGGGCTTCGATTGCTGCTTTGAGCAGTATGGAGATATTTTCTATTTTTTCCCGCTTGAACTTGTCCTCCCACGCCTGCTTATTTGCGATAAACCTTGTAGTGGAGGTTATAACGGTGTCGATTATTCTCAGGTCGTTCGCACGCAGCGACGTACCTGTCTCGGTAAGCTCCACTATCGCATCAACCAACCGGGCTTTTACCTCGGTAGCACCCCAGCTAAACTCAACCTTTACCTTGACATCCTGATCTGCGAAATATTTTTTTGTTACGTTAACCAGCTCGGTCGCAACTATACCGCCGGCCAAATCTTTTGCGCTTTTAACCTGCGACTCACCTGGAACAGCCAATACCCATTTGGCCGGGCTGCTCGTAGCTTTACTGTAGGCAAGCTGACATACGTCCACCACATCACAATCATTTTCCATTATCCAGTCGTGCCCCGTAATTCCGGCGTCGATAACTCCGTCGGCCACGTATCTGCCCATCTCCTGTGCTCGCAGCATGATAAGACGAATTTGCTCGTCATTTATACGCGGCAAATAGCTTCTTTTGGAATCGGCGATTTGGAACCCGGCCTTGTCAAAAAGCTCGATTGTCGCCTTTTGCAGACTGCCCGCGGGAATACCTAATTTTAGTATTTGATTTGACATCGTTTTTCTTATTATTTTTTCTTCCTTTTAGTCCTGGTTAATTTCTTCGCAGCTGTTTTCGTTTTTCTTTTAGTCGTCTTCTTTTTTGTAGAAGCGGTTTTGGTTTTTTTCTTCTTTTTGCTGCCGTGTGCTTCACTTTCACGACGCAGGAGGTAATAAAAGTCATATCCCTTTTTTGCTGAAATCTGCTTGGCTAAAAAGCCCCCTATTTGCTGCTCATCCGCATCAGGATAGACCAATTCCCTGCTTTTGAGATATTCTATCATTCCTTCGGTGAGCGGTACTGCATGGCCCTGTAGAGAAGTCAGCATACAATAATCGACGACAAAACGGCTGGCGCCTTCCATTTTCTCAAGAATATGCCGTGCGGGACGTTTGCCCATTTTCTTCAATGCCTCCAAGCTCATTTTATGATAATCATTGAATATGGCACGCAGAACAGTAGTGATTGTCGAGGCTACAGCCCTTGTAACAGGTGTATCCTCGCCCAGCATCTCAACAATTTCTTCAATCCGAGAAACACGCAAATCGTTCAGGTCAATGAAATAACCAGAGAACTTCTTAATCGCGGATTCTGTTGTCTTCTCATCCAGCCTGGAGCAAATGATGGCATAAACAATCGCATCCGTCGGCTCGTCGTGGACAACTTTTCGAACTTTCGGATATTTCCGGCTCAATGAGCTGTGTAGTTTTTGTATTTTCCTGGAATAATCTTTGCTGTTCTTCATATCAGCCCCTTGCCGATAGTGTAAATATCTGAATGTCGCTCCCTCGCTTTCTCAGCGGCGTTTGTTGGCCTATGAAATTCAAGGGCACATCTCCCGTAGAGCCGGGATTTCGTCTTATACTTCCTCGTCGTCTAAATTTTCTTCGTCGTCTCTTTTTTCCAGCTCACCGACGGCCTTGTCTATCAGGCTCATTGTCTCTAAAGTCTTTTTGAATTTCTCATCCCTGTAAATATGCAATACAGGACAGAATTTGCTCTGCAATTTGCCGCCAACCATAGATTGTATTCGGCTTTTTGCGTGTGTTATTGCCATAAAAGTCTTACTCTGAGAAGCTTCATCCCCGCCGAAAATGCTTAAATACACATTGGCATTGCGCAAATCAGTCGACATTTCAACTCTCGTAACGCTCACGAACCCTTCGATACGGGGGTCACTAAGATGGTGAGTAACAGCGTCACTGACCGCCTCTTTCACCACACGAGCTACTTTCTCCTGCCTTCGAGTTGCCATAATTCACGTTACCCGCCTCAAGACGAAAGGGTTCTGGCTACTTTCACTATTTCATAAAACTCAAGAACGTCATCAATTTTAACATCATCGAATCCTGCTATCTTAATTCCACACTCCAGGCCCGTCTTCACTTCACGTGCGTCGTCCTTGAAATGCTTTAGCGATTCGACACTGAGATTATCTTTGAGCACGATGTTGTCGCGTATGAGACGCATCTTTGCATTCTTGCTTACGTGCCCGCTGCCGACATAGCAGCCGGCAATTGTACCAATTCGTGATATCTTAAACGTGTTTCTTATAGTAGCTCTTCCGAGCGCCTTTTCTGTCTCTTCAGGCTCAAGCAGTCCAACCATTGATTTCTGTAAATCTTCGGTTATACGGTAGATGACATTGTACAGCCTTATCTCAACCCCTTTGGCTTCTGCTGTCTTGCCTGCATGTTCTTCAGGGACGACATTGAAGCCGATGATAATGGCATTCGACGCCTCGGCAAGCACAACATCCCCTTCTGTAATACCACCCGGAGCGGCATGAAGAATATTAATCTTTACTTCCTCGACGCTCAGCTCGGACAAATATTTTTTCAAAACATCAACGGAGCCCTGAACGTCGGCCCGGATGATAAGGTTTAATGTTTCTGTTTTGCCGGCATCTATTTGGCTGAATAAATTGTCTAATGTTACCTGTGTCCGTTCAGCTAAAGAATTCTCTCTTGAGCGTATTTGGTTCTCTTCGGCGACGGCCTTGGCCTTGTTGATGTCGTCCAGACAGTAGAATCTATCACCGGCCAGGGGGACATCACTAAGGCCCGTTATCTCCACCGGCATAGAGCTTGTGCCTGTCCTTATGGTTTTGCCGTAGCTGTTTTTCAACATTTTTACTCTGCCGTAGGCATCCCCAGCTAATACCACTTCACCTTTCTTCAGGCGACCTTCCTTGATTAGAAGTGTCGCCACAGGTCCGCGTTTTGCCGACATCCTGGCTTCGATTACCCATCCTGTTGCCGGGATTATGGCATCTGCCTTAAGCTCGAGTAATTCCGCCACGTAATCCAGAGATTCGAGCAAGTCATCTATACCCTCACCGGTAATTGCGCTGGTTTTGACTACTTCCGTGTCGCCTCCCCATTCGGCAGGTGTCAGCTCCTGCTCGGACAACTGGGAATAGATTCGATTTATATCGCACCCTGGCAAATCTATTTTATTCAATGCAACAATAATGGGAACACCCGCTGCTTTGCTGTGGGCTATCGCCTCGATTGTCTGGGGCATTACTCCATCATCAGCCGCTAATACCAGCACCACAACGTCGGTCATATTGGCCCCTCTGGCACGCATCGCGGTAAAAGCCTCATGGCCCGGAGTATCGAGAAACGTTACTTTTTTATCGTCCCAGTTAACTTCAGATGCCCCTATATGCTGTGTAATGCCGCCTGCTTCGCCGGAAGCTATATGAGTCGAACGGATTTTATCCAGCAGGCTGGTTTTGCCGTGGTCAACGTGTCCGAGCATCGCAGCAACAACCGCACGTTTCTGAAGATTGTTTCTCTTGCGTTCTTCAAATTCTGACTTTATCTGTTCTTCCAGAGTGCTTTTGTGCTCCACAACCAGCTCAGTCTCGAACTCCAGAGAAACCATTTCCGCAACCTCGTTACTTATGACCTGATTTGCCGTCGCCATTACTCCCTGCAGCATTAACTTTTGAATGATATCCGTCGCTTTAATCGCCAAAGCTGCAGAAAGATCTTTTACGGTGATTGGCTCACTCACAACGGCTTTTTGGGGCCTGACAGGCGCCGATACTTTCTGCCTGGATTTGGAAGCGATTTTACGAGTCGGTCTTAATCGCAATCCCTCACCGCCGGCTGCTTCGAGGCGGGCTTGTCTTTCTTCAATATCTCTTTGCCGCCATCTGCTGCCGGCTTTAGGCTTCTTTACCGTTTCCAAATCTCGGCCGTCCCGCCTTCGCCCATGAGTTCTTTCTTTTTGCCGTTTTGAGGCGGGTTTTTTGTCCTTGCCGGTTAATGATGCCGGCTCGTCCTCTTCCTGTTGACTGTACATCAACGGCTCTGTAACAGGCGCGTCGTATCTGACTTTCGGCCTGGGCTTTGGCCGTCGTCGCACAGGCTCCGGTGCTTCTACTCGAACAACCTGCGGCCCACTCAATATGGCAGGCTCAGGTTTCTCCAGAATCGGCCCGGCAGGCACTATCGGTTCAGGCTCCGGCGGCGGCCCTGGTGGTGCTTCGATTATCTTTTCTTCGATCGGCGGCGGCTCTTCTAATGTGGTTATCGCTGTTTCCTTTTCAACAGGAGCTATCGAAACATCCTCTTTATCTGTAATTTCGATTTGTTCAGTTTCAGCTTCTGTTTCTGTTGCCATGGCTGTTTCGGCCGCCGCCCTGGTTCGCTCGGCTGCCGGCTTTGCCGGTTTGGTTTTCTTAACTTTTGTTTTTTCTTCTGCCGGTTTTGTTGTTTTTTTCTTTTTCTTTTTGATTCGAACCTTTTCCAGGTCCACCTTCTCAGAAGTCTCAATAGTCGTAATATTTTCGCCTTCGCTGAACCACTCTCGAATAGTCGCAGCCAGGCCGGCGGACAACACCGACATATGGTTCTTTACTTCCAGACCCTCATCCTGGCACTTCTTCACAATCGCAGCGCTTTTTATACCAAGCTCCTTCGCTAAAATGTAAACTCTCGTACTGGCCAAATATAAATCTCCGGGTTCAGCCGTATTTAATACATCATATCTCGTTCGAGATATATCTATGCTTCGTTATCTTCTGCTTTTGCCTGCTGGCTTAACTGCTTCTCAGCCTCATTCTTTTTCGATTCCGCCTCCAGACGTTCGATTTCTTTCGGGGCAGCAGCAACTAATTTACCGGCGATTTCCGCGTCAATCTTCAGCTCATTAACCAGTGGTTCAACCCCGACATCATCAAGGTCTCCAAGGGATATGATCCCCAATGCAATCAGCTTATCGACAATTGTATCACCGGCTCCTTCAACTGTTTTAACGCAGTTTGTCAATCTTTCGATGCCCAGATTGTATTCGTCGGGTGTAAGTATATCGATATCCCAGCCGGTTAATCTTGCTGCCAGGCGGACGTTTTGCCCGTGCTTGCCGATGG
This sequence comes from uncultured Pirellulales bacterium, assembly GCA_964653075.1. Taxonomy (GTDB): domain Bacteria; phylum Planctomycetota; class Phycisphaerae; order Sedimentisphaerales; family Anaerobacaceae; genus NIOZ-UU13. The sequence goes on along the minus strand of CAZZAX010000019.1, from coordinate 3,755 downwards.
CAAGGCTGAGCTGGTCCTCATCCACAACGACTGTTGCTCTTCCTAATTCAAAACACAGGGCGATTTCGCTTACTTTTGCCGGCATCAATGCATTCGCTACCAGAACCTGCGACGAATCGTTCCATCGGACAATATCTATTTTCTCTCCCCCGAGCTCATCAACTATATTCTTTATCCTGCTGCCTCGGACACCGACGCACGCACCGACCGGGTCAACCTTTTCATCGAATGAAGTAACCGCGACTTTGGTTCGATAACCCGCCTCTCGGGCCAATGCCCTTATTTCGATGATTTTTTCACTAATCTCCGGCACCTCTAATTCGAACAGTCGCCGGATAAAATCAGGATGAGTCCGGGAAAGAATAATTTTGACCTGATTAGAGGTTTCTTTAACGTCGAGAATCAGGCATCGAATTCTCTCGCTCACCCGATGTGTCTGGCCCATTATCTGCTCGCCTTTCGGCATAAAGGCTTCCGTCCACCTATCCAGATTAACGATAACCGTTCCGCTTTCGTATCGTACTACTGTGCCGCTAATGATTTCGCCCTTTCGCTGAACGAACTCGGCATAGATGCTGTCTCTTTCGTCAGCCCTTATCTTCTGTATCATCACCTGCTTGGCTGTTTGGGCCGGGATTCGGCCGAGCCGTTTGATATCGATTTTCTCGTCGTCTTTGGATGCTGTGATCTGACCGTTGCTTCGATCGATATTTACCACTATATTGCTTTCCGGCTCACCAAAGTGCTTCCTTGCCGCCGAAACCATTGCTTCTTCCAGGTCCACAAATATGGATTCCTTGTCGATATTCTTATCCCGGGCGATATTTTCCACGATTCTTAGTAGTTCCTGACTCATTATCTTTTCTCTTTAATACAGCACCGTTTTACTGTCTTTTTCCGGCCCGTAACCTGTTTATGGTCTCGGACAAAAAAAAATGGAAACTATCCACGTTTCCACTTCATATGCCGGAACCATCTTAAAGAGGTTCCCCGGCACGCAAAACGAACAGAGGTTGTAGTTGTACTTTATCCTACATCATCTGCCTCCGATACTGAAAAACCTCGTTCGTTTTCCGACAATTGAAGCAGAAAACCGATTTCCAAGCCACCATCATGCGCAGAAATGCATCCGTGCAGGCAAAATGTTGTTCGCCTACTTTGCACTGTTTGCTAATCCTGTCAAAACCATTTTTATGCCTCTTAATTCAAAGTTTAGCTTTGGTAGCCGTTAATCCTTATAACCAAACCTTTTATAATAATCGTCAAATACGTCAATGGCAATAATATTTTTGTCGAATTTGTATAATTTTTAATCCATATCCTGAGCAGGCAAAATAACGGATAAATTAGCCCAAAATAGCAAGGTCCTAAAATATTACAATTATTAACCCCAAAACCGCGTTTGTATCGAATGATAAGGTATAAAGAAGTGGACTTGTTACGATGCCGGGACCAGATGAGCTAATAATTTTTCATTTTCGATAGTAATTTTTTCAATCCGCACCTTTTTATCGTCAATACTGAAAACAGGATCAAAAGGCTCATCAGTCAGCAATGAAGCAACTATTTGTGTCTGCAAAGCCTTTGTATCTACTTCTAAACCGGACATCCTCTGCATGTACATCTTTTTGGCTATTATTTTGGCAAGAGGTGTAATATTCATAGCCCCGACTTTCACTTTCGCTACCTGCAGATTCAAAAGACCCTCTTCATCAATTGTTGGCTCCAGCTCTATAGTTACCACAAATTCCACACCTTTTGCGTCTGCCGTTCCCATAAGCACGAGCCTGCCCGGGACAAAAAGCGCCGCCGGTGCATACAACAGGATACCCTCGGACTCCATCGGCCAGTTGCCCCGTGCAATAATGTCGTTTAGCCCGTCTTGTGTGATAATAACATCGTATGGCTTAGCACGTTGAGCACCGTTATAAACGGCAGGTGATAATTCATTTGTAAGATATGGACTGACCTCTCCGGTCCTGTAGTTTTCCGAGTCAGCCGGCTTATAACGGCCGGGCCTGTATAACAGCACGGCGAACACAATAGCCGCTACCGCCAAATCGACCAGAAGCCAGCGAACCAGTTTTATGAGTCTCGCTTTTTTGCGATTTTTCAAATCTGCTTCAGTTCTTTGTATTTCTGTCTTGCTAAAATCCATTCGCATGATTATAGTGGTTCAATTGTTTATTAAAAGATTTTTCTGTTTATAAGGATTAAAAAATGGCAAGTCATTTTGCTGACCGTCTCTGTGACGCTGTGAAATCCAAAAAAACTTCTCTTATTGTCGGCCTGGACCCCGTTTACAACAGGCTGCCCTCGGAAATAAGAAACCATCGCCAGATGAACGACGAGTCTGATGCCGCCGCCGCGGTCGATGCCATCTTCGATTTCTGCACACAGACAATGCGAATCGTTGCGCCGATGGTCCCCGCTGTGAAAATAAACATTGCGTTTTTTGAAAAGTATCTCTGGGAAGGCCTCGAGACTTACTATTCCCTGATTTCCGAAGCCGATGAGCTGGGCCTGGAAATAATCGGCGACGTAAAACGCGGTGACATAGGACATACAGCAGAAGCCTACGCCGCTGCTCATCTCGAAAATCCGGAGCTGGCCGGCCTCGAGGACACACTTGCTCCCGATGCCATAACCGTCAACGGGTACACGGGAACAGACGGTATCGAACCTTTTGCTGAAATGGCCGACAAGCAGGGTAAAGGAGTCTTCGTGCTGGTTCGTACCAGCAATCCTTCCGCAGCGGCAATTCAGGATTTTACAGATGCTAACGACCAGGCAATGTATGAAAAACTTGCCGAAGTCGTCGGCCAAATCGCCAATAAAGATGAGCGAATTGGTAGTCGTGGTTACAGTAATGTCGGAATGGTCGTCGGCGGCACTGCTCCGCAGGTAACGACTGCTCTGCGTCAAAAGTATGATAAAGTCTGGTTCCTTATCCCTGGCTACGGCTCTCAGGGCGCCGAGGCCGCCGACTGCGTCAGGTTCTGCAAAGCGGACGGCACCGGAGCTTTAATCAACGCCTCGCGCTCGATTATCTACGCCTATGAAAAGCCGAAATACAAAAGCCAGTACGGCGATGACTGGAAAAGATGCATCGAGCAGGCCGTCATCGACGCAAAAGTTGATTTGGCGAATGCCATGCAGACAAAGCTCTAACTCGGACATAATAATATCTGAGCCTCAAATACCGAACTAATAAAGCACCGTTGAAATACGGCATCCGCAGGTTTGATATGACTGACCCGGAACCAGCGCCAGAACATCCGGCTTACAATCGAGCCTCGAAACAGAATCTTTCCAATCAGAAACCTGTCAACAGCTCATCCCCGGATGCTGTTTGCCGAATGTTCGACAGTATCGCACCTTACTACGTGCTTCTAAATCACGTCCTGTCATTCGGGTGGGATTTTTTATGGCGCCGAAAGCTCGCAAGCACCGTCAGTAAAGAAAAAAAATTGAAGGCTCTCGACCTTGCAACAGGCACCGGTGATTTATTAATTTCACTGCTCCGCAGAAATCCCAACATTACAGAAGCAGTCGGTCTGGACATATCTGAAAATATGCTGGCTTTATGCCGGAAAAGAATAGCCAAACATAAACTCACCGACCGGGTAAGCCTGGTTCGCTCTGATGCAGTTGACAGCGGCCTACCGGACGAATCCTTCGATGTCGTTACTATGGGTTTCGGGATAAGAAACACCCCCGATGCCTTCAAAACTCTCTGCGAGATACATCGTCTC
>CAZZAX010000018.1:0-56505 GCA_964653075.1 uncultured Pirellulales bacterium | reverse complement strand
AACGGAACGGCGGACGAGAAAAGCGACATCGATTTTTTAGTGGATATGGAAAAGGAACGCAGCCTCTTCGATTTGGGCGGCCTGCTAATGGACTTACAGGAATTGTTTAATCGAAAAGTAGATGTAGTCACCGAGAACAGTTTGCATTGGTATATAAAGGAGCGCATACTCAGTGAGGCAATACCGATATGAAAGACGATCGGCTCTATCTGATACATATCAGCGAATGCATCGAACGGGTATGGAATATCCTCGAGAAAGACCTGCCTGCTCTTCGAATAGCCGTTAAAAAAATGCTGGAACAATAAGCAGAATCCGTAGTTACAATCTCAATCACATATACGCAATACGCATCACACAATACGCTGTACACTATTCACCAACGACTTATCCTGTTAGAGAAAAATTGCCGAAGGTATTTGTACACTTTCTAACCGGGACCAAACAATTCTGAGAAAAAGAAGTAAGAAAATAACGTTGGAACTCAAAGATTTGACAGTCTTTGTCTGAATCTTTTATGTATTTCCTTCTGTGCCTCTTTATTATGCCAACTCCTCGTCCATTTCCAAACATCCGGGCGTGGCTTTCGGTTTTCACAACTAGAACAGTATTTTTCGAAGAGTACTTGATATATTTTGTCTAAGGATAAACCACTAACACATACTTCCTTCTTAAGGCATCTCAGATACTTAGAACCCGCAGTATAAAGTCTTAACATTTGTGCAGGAACACCATAATGTCCTATATAAACATAAATGTATTTGCATTGCTTAAGTACTCTTTCGGGATTTAAATCTTCAAGGCCAATTCGTATTATTTTCGCAATGTCGTCTTTTGTATCATATACATTAATCCCCAAAGCTTCTGCCATCTGGATATACATTTGGTATTCTTCTTCAACCGGAACATCAGGAATCTCTAATTCGGCATTTTTCTTATCTTGACGAAAGCTTTGACTTATTTCTTTTAGAGTATCCAGCCACATAGTCCGGATCGAATTGTCCGGAATACTCATCAATTTACTTCGTGCCCAATCATATGTGATGTCGTATTGATCTTTACTTGTAGTCGAGTTGGTTGTAAAAGCGGAAATAACTAACTGTCCAATATCATCCCACCGATTTAAAGAATATGAAAGAGCCACAGCCTTTTCAATTAACGCCAAAACATTATTTCTCAAATTAGTTGCTGTTTCAAAAAGATTCTCACCCCACAAATGTATAAATACCGCCGGAATAGACTGTACAATCCTTAATACAGCATATGGGATAATCCAGTATTCTTTGACATTCAACAATATATTTATCAAACGTAGACATTGATTATAAATTTTAAAAAAGCGATTTATTGCTTTTCTTCTTGCAATATCCAATGTTAATGAACATATGTGATCTAAAGGATCAAATGCTTCCTCACCTACATGTATTTTTCGATTCATATATAATGAAAAATCTCTTTTAGAAGCAAGCCTCAGCAAAGCAGCACGCCACGTAACCAAACCAAAAAGTCTCCAGCTTCTATTTTCTTTCTTGGTTATCTTTCTGATAGTCGCAGATGTCTCAACGCAAATACGATCTAATTGATTATCTAAGTTAGGATTGTCTTTGAGACGGAATTCGATAGTATGTTCCAAACATAAAACAGCTGAGACTTTTGTTGACGTTGAAGCTCTCTTGTCGGATAAGGTTTCCTTTGCTATTTCCTCTATCTTTGAATAATCTTTTGCTTCCCATAGCTTAGTTACTTTTGCAATGAAAATTTTATCCGTAAATTTCTTCTCTAACTCTAATATCTGCTCAGAATCCAAAGGAATTTTGTAAAAATTACTTTCGGGTAGTTCAACAAATACATCACAAGCCTTAGATAATGCTATATCATCAAGGGTTTTTACCAAAAGTGTTAAAGTATCAGGTAATATATTCTGATAAGGTATTTTTAAAGTGATACTCCTCTGACTTTTCTGATTTGCCAAGTCAAGCCTATGCTTCAAATCCTCATCTACTTGGATTGCATACCACCACGTCTTCTTGCAAACAATATCTGCCACAATAAAAAATGTTGGTACATTGAGTTCCCGGCATAAATAATTAACTTTCTCAACCTCTAAGGGGAATTTTATTATCCCGTCCTTTTGTGATATTTTGGCCTTTTCCGTTCCTTTTATCTGAACCTTAAACACTTGTCCTGTAGTCTGGGCTGTGATATCCATCGATTTCTGTTTAAAGATTTCCACTTCACGATCTATTCCATAATCTTTATTTTGACTCCTTACTACCCAATGTCGGGGTATACAATTTTCGAATTGCCTATATGCAGCATCTTCTATTTCGTGTTGTTTAGTTCTCTTCAAGATATCAAACCACTTTTTCTGGTTCTATGATACAAATATTAGTAAATCGTCAATATAAAATATTCAAATTATATAATTCCCCGCACCCAATTAGATAATTTTCACAATCTCACGAGGTAAATCCATCAGATAAGCTTTGCTATCTAACGGGGTAAATCTCAAGATGCGGATTCCTTCCCTACCCATTTACATCCGATATACGGAATCAAAAAGAACAGAAAGACACAAATCTTTGTAAACATCAGGCCGCAGTAATTGATAATCTTTACCTTTGGTATTAACACATCGAACCATTCAGCACCGAAGATATACACCCAGTCTCCCGTTTTACACAGGGAAGACCAGATAAGTATTAGCACCATCCCCAGGAAAAAGCACCGAATTGTAATTTTCTCGATAGTTTCCATAAATTTACTCCGTAAATCATCTCGTCGTTAGCGGCCTGTTTCTCGTAAATCCCTGCACAACGGGAAACTTCTCAAGAAGCAAATCTCGCACAGATTCGTATCTCGTGAAGCGTGAAGCGTATCTCGTGTTAATAAGGCAAAATACGGCAAAAAGAGGGGAAAGTCAAGGGGAAAGGAAATTGATTAATGATTATTGATGATTGATTATTTAAGGATTCCTGCTCTCGCAGGAAGTTGTTTAAACAGATTTCTCCGCTCACTTCGTTCGGTCGAAATGACGGTTTATGCAGTATTTCTACCGTAGGCCAGCATTCAAATGATTATTGAATATTTACTATTGGGGTTGAGTGGGATTTTTGTTGGCTTGCGTTTATTGTTTGTGCTGCCGGAGGCCAGCATGAGGCTCGTTTAGTGTTACGCAGTCCCGGGAGGGATGTAGTAAATAAAAATAGTGCCGAACCGCAGGCAGCATGAAGTGGTGGAGTGATTAAAACTGGTGCGAACCGCAGGTAGAAATGAGTTTTTTACCGCTCCATTACTATCGCAGCTCTGTTCGTATTTAGCGGGTGAAAAAAAACGTGGAAAAAGGCCGGAAAATCTGATATAATATACACTACGCAGGCCGTTCAAAATGGTTTGTGTCAAGGAAATTATGGAGAGCACGGAGGATTAAGGACACCCGGGACACAGGTTTTGCGGCATTTTTTGCCCCGGGCAGATATCATAAGGAAGGTTAGTATTATGCGAATTCGCAGCAAAGAGACATTTAATAGGATAATAATGGTGCCGGCTGTTTTTATTTGCCTTTTACTGGCCGGCTGTGCCGCCACGCCCGAACAATACAACAAACTCGGAATCGCCTATAACGATAAAGGCGAGTATGAAAAAGCTATCCTCGAATATGACCGGGCCATAAAGGCAAACCCACTTTACGCCGAGGCATATCACAACCGCGGCAGGGCCTACGGCAGATTAAGGCAGTATGACAGGGCCATTATGGACTTCACCAGGGTACTTCAGATATACCCGATGTATGCCGAGGCATATAACAACCGCGGCGCCGCATACGGCGCCAAGGGCCAGTTTGATCAGGCACTCGCGGACTTTAGCAAGGCACTTGAGATGAATCCGAGGTACGGTGAGGCTTATGTCAATCGGGGGCTTGTATATTACGACAAGGGACAATATAGCCAAGCCATCGCCGATTATACCCGGGCGATTTCGATAAATACGGGATTTGCCGCGGCCTATTGCAACCGCGGCGCTGCCTACAACGCTATCGACGAATACGACAAAGCAATCACGGACTTAAACAGGGCCCTTGCGATAAATCCGAAGTACGCCGAAGCTTATTACAACCGCGGGCGTGCCTATGCAGTCAAAGGCCGGCATGACCAGGCCATAGCAGATTATTCCGGCGCCATTGATATAGACAAAAATTATGCCAGGGCCTACTACTATCGCGGGCGTGCCTACGGCGCCAAGGGTGAATATGACAAGGCAATTGCCGATTTTAGTAAAGTAATTGCAATCAATGCAGGAGACGGCGAGGCCTACTGCAATCGCGGAGTAGCCTACGCCGGAAAACGACAGTTCGATAAGGCATGGGAGGACGTCAACAAGGCGCTGAATTTAGGACACCAGGTTCCAAGGGAGTTTCTGAGGGCACTTCTCGCGGCCTCCGGAAAAGAAGGATAAATGAAAACTGACAAGACCGCCGGCAAGAAATTAAAAGCAATTCGAATTGTTTGCCTAATGTCACCGGTTATGATTATTTTTAATATATTTTTGTTGACAAACGGTCAGGTGTCGCTGTATAAACATGCAACAGGTTATTTGGGTATATTCTCACGTCTCTCAAGAATATTCTCTACAACAAAATCTGAGAGACACAATTTATGTTAGGGCCTTTTACGGGCCGAAGGAGTACCAAAGTGACTCAAGGTACAGTGAAATGGTTTAATGGGAAAAAAGGCTTTGGATTTATCAAACCCGATGATTCCAGCGATGATTTGTTCGTTCATCATTCTGAAATCAAGGTTGACGGTTACGCCACTCTTGATGAAGGGCAGAGGGTGGAATTCGAAATTGGACAGGGCAAAAAAGGTCCTTGTGCAACCAATGTAGTTCCTGCTTAATTCAAGGCAACAGCACCTGAAAAACCAACGGGCTCCGCTAAAAACGGAGCCCGCATCAATTTAAAGAGCTGATAGTAAATAGATTCTTCCCATTCAACTACGCACCTTGGGCACAAGCCCCTAAGATACAAGGGCAGGCACTTTTACTCAGACCGACAACGTTATCTAGCAGTGCACTTAAGGAGTGAAAATTTATTTTATTGCGGGGGCAGGATGTAGCCGTAATGGCGACCGGCCCAGTAAGGCAGCAGCCACCAAACGCCATCGCTTTCGGTATGTCCGCCATCTCCCTGAACGGCCCTGAAGGGGTTTTCGTCCCACCGGATAACACCGCGCTCATCCGGGGGCAGGAGACGACTGGTCTGGAGCATTTCCAGCTCGGGGGTGCGCACTACACGGATGTCCTCGCGCTTTGAGTTATCGACTGTCCAGCGGACAAGGTCGAGTGACGAATCACGCAGGTACTTAACGGATATCTTCGGCTGGGGCGCCCTGCCGACGCAGGCGCCGTAGATAAAATTAAAAAACGGGCTGCGGTCGGCTTCTACGGCGGCGTACCAGTGGTCGAGGCTTTCGCGATATAAACGGAGCAGCTTCGGGTCGTCTTCGTGCAACAACAGGCACGGATAGGCAAGGGCAAGCAGCTCGTCGTCGATGTGAGTTCGCCAGGTGTGATTGTAGGTCTTGGCACGCCTTACGTTGTCGGCGTAATTATGCTCGTGCAGCAGGTTAAGATATTCTTTCTGATAGCGCTCGTGGCCGGAGACGTGATAGGCAAGCTTTAAGAACGAGAGTATTTCAACGGAGTTTACGCCGCGTTCCGGCCGCCAGTCCGGGTCATGATTTAACTTTTGCGGGGACCAGACGCCCCATTTTGTGTGAGTGCCGTCAAGGTCTTTCAGGACGTAGCCGTTATCAATGATACAATCAACAATATTGAGGACATGTTTGCACACATGCTTTCGTTCGACACCATCGGCGACCAAATCGTAGTAGAATAAATAGCCGAACATGTGGCCGGTAATTTCATCGCTGCTGGTATCGCCCTTCCAAAGCCACTTGCCGTCGCTCGAAGGACGCCAGCGAGTCTCTACCCTTTTTTCGCGGGGATTATTAACGTACATCTCGGACCACTGGCGGCCGGATATTTTGCGGTTCGGGTCGGCCATTGAAGTCCAGGTGCTCGGAATAACAGTTCGTGCCACAAAGCCGGGTGTACGCGTGACGGCCTGTAAGAACCGCAGGGTTTCGAAGGCCCTCTTTGCATTTGCCTTTGTGCGGGGGTCTTTTGTAGCGGCGTAGCGGAAGCTCTCCATTGCAAGGTACATTGCGGTATACTGGCCATCGTTGTCATCGTCGCGGGGTTTGAAACTGCCCGTATCGCCGGGCTTAGTGAGCAGGCATTTTTCGACAAGGTAAGGATCGCGAACGTGGCGGGCAAGACATATATCGAGAAAATAGTCGGCCTTCTCGGCCAGAGTCATCGATTTGCGTTTAATCGCACTGACGCCGCCGGCTGTCGCAATCCAGGCAGTACCTTCAGAATCAAAGGCAATGTCACGGACATCATCATTGACCAGCCAGCGTCTGCTGTGGCGGATGGAGAAACCCTTGCCATTATACCTTGCAATGCCAAGCTCTGTACCGACCCACATCACGCCATCTGGACCCTGTGCTATGCATTTGACAGAGACGCTCGGCAGTCCCTGTTCGGGGGTAAATGTGATTAGCCTTCTTGGGCCTTTGTAAACTGTGATACCGCCCAGACCACCTATCCAAAGATTGCCTTTTGAATCGAAGGCGATGTCATAGAGGTCGGGACTGACTAATTCAGATGCTGTCTGGTATAACTTATAACCTTTAGCTGTTTCGTGGTATAAACCCATACCGGTTGCAATCCATAAGCCGCCTTTTCCATCGGGCAATACTGCTCGAAAGCTTTTTGAGTATGGGACTTCTTTATAAGTGAATTTGCCATCTGCGAGTCGGTAGATGCGTCCTGCGCCTAATGCGATAACTTCATTTTTAGTTGCACATAAAGCCGGGACTGGGTGGTTAATCCCGGTCACTTTTTTGAGGCCGGATTGTGTTGATTTGTATATTCCATTCCATGCACCTGCCCAGATTGTACCGGCCTTATCAAGGACAATATCGTAGGCCGGGCCGGCATCGGCTTCTTGCATAACTGCAACCCATTGCTTTTCACCTTTGTTTAGGCGACAGATACCTGCTTTAGTAGCGGCCCAGATGTTCCTGTCGTTATCGGTAGCTACTGCACGAACATCATTGGCTGCCCCCTTCGGAGCGATGGGATAGGCCTCATGATATTCCTGAACAAAGGGTGTATCGGGCAGGCCGACACCAGCACATAGAGTAACAGATACGCCTAAAAGCAATACCAATGACAAGAGAAATATTCCAAAAGGATGGGGCTGTTTGTGAATAATTTTTCTATCACTTTTATAGAACATAGAAATTACACTTTTTCAACTCCGAGATAAATAGGTTGATCTTATGTTTCTTGAACAGAAGTAACATAGTGCAAGGTTTCGGACAGCTATTCATGTAGTTCGACTCATAAATGCATCATTTTCGCAGACTTCCTCCATGCTGAGCTTATTCACAATCTCTTTTTTGTCAATCCCAAAGGTTGTCCCGCCTGAGTAAAAATTTCTCATCGAGTTGGTCGTCGGGAATCTCCTTTTCTGTTGGCAAATAAATCCATGTCTGAATGTCGAGTCTCGCAAGATAGCTACAAAGCAGAGGACCGACCATACTCCAGTCCAACCAGCCAAGCCCACACCCCAGCGCTGGCATTGCCAGCGACTTTATGCCCTCGGCCTTGTAGTTATCACAAATCCATAGGAGACCTTTTGCAATACCCCCAATATCTGCCTTGTTACGCCAATTATCTTTTGTTGGGAATAATAGAAACCAAGTTTCTGTTACACCGTTTTCCAGACTCGTCGGTTCGTCTGCCAGTTCATAATCCAAAGATGATTCTTGTTTACAAATATATGGTTTACCTAACCGCAGCTTTTTTTGCCTGCATAAATCCTGATAGTCAACATACACGCGAGGAAATTGGTATTTAGCTCTTGAAGCAAGCCCCTTTCCCATAACACCAACGCAGTTGACGCTAATCGTGAGCGTCTGCAGTTTGGAAAAAAACATATCACCTTTAATCAAATACAAGTTGTCTCTCAGTCTTATCTTTCTCGTGGGTTCAAAAAACATATCTGCTTCAGGCACGATAGGTATATCGGAACCTAAAATACTTTCTAGTTTCTCTTTAACCTTTAGATTAGCTGTATATATCGTCTGTATATAATCAGGTGCAATCCTTTCTGGCACTAGGCATTCAGCCATAATTTTCCGCTTTGAACCATCTTCCTTATTCCACCACTCCTTCTGAGTATTATTAATGATCTCAGCCCAGTACCCTTTTGCTACCTTAGAACGAGGAATAATATTTGTCGGCGTATTAGCAGCATTTCCATCAGCTATTAATGTTTCGTTGAGTCTCATCACATCCCTGCGAACTCCGAGCACAACTATTTCATCCAAAGACTTATCATGTATTACCTTATAAAGCATCGGGTTTCTTGCCTGAAAATAAAGATTTGCAAAAGCCCACAGCGTCTTACCACTTGTCACCAATCTTTGTGCACGTCGTGACACAATCTCTTTATTATAAATAGCTGTAAACTCAACGTTCTTTTCTTCGATGATTTGATGACACAATATCCCGCTCTTCAAAATAGATGGTACATTTTTAATATGAGTTATGTAGTATAGTTCTTTAATATATTTTCCCATCTTATTTATTGACCTTAAAACATACACAACCCACTTGTTTACACAGGACTACTTATAACAACTTTTATAAAACATATCCTATATATAGTCAATCAAATCTCACAACTCCCTTTAAATATTTTCGCGAATAGTATCTCTCTCGTGAGATAATTTTTTATCTCACGGGGTGGGCTAGTCGATGGTGGTGAGGTAGTCGAGGCAGAACTGGGACCATGTTTCCATGGAATCGCGGACACCTTGCAGTTCGGCAGGGGTCATGAATTCCATCCGCGTTATCATCTGCTCTCGCCTGGTGACGGCGGAGGAGTCGAGAAGCCAATGGTGGACGACGCCGAGATGGACGCTTCCTACTTCGGTTGTATCGTCATTCAAGAGTGCAACGATGCTGTCGGAGTGGGAAGCTTCGATGGAGACTTCCTCGGCGACCTCGCGCTCGACGGCGTTATTGTAAAGCCCGCGGTAGTCGGTATCGAATAAGGGTATTTCGTTATCTATGGGGTTTATATGGCCGCCTATGCCTATGGACCTGTTGCCAACGAGTCTTGTCTCGCCAGCGCGACGGCCGCGAACGTATGTGAGGTATTTGCCGTTACAGCTCATTATGACATAAGGGATAAGCTGCTTATAAGAGGGGTCCTTTTCGGCCTGTGGGCGGGGGATGAAGTGCAGGACAGATTGGTCGAAGAGGACGGAAAGATAGCGCTGCACATCGGTTGTAAGGCCATGGAATAATCCGACCTGCTCAAGGACCTTCCGCTCGACGACAAGTACCTGCTCATCCTGTGCCACGATATTTACTCCTTTTCCATATGGATTCCCGCCTGCGCGGGAATGACAATTTTAATAATCCCCTCGGCTGCGCTCAGGGTGACGGTTATTATTTTACCGCTCCATTACTGTCGCGGCTCTGTTATTTATCTGCGGGTTTTATTATTTATAATAAAGTGTTCGGGGACTGTGAACTGCGAGCAGAGAAGGAGCACCTCTTTTTCCACTTCTTCTATGACCGTTTCATTATCTATATTTTCGACGATCTTATTTATAAAGGCGGCAACCTGCTCGGCCTCGGGCTCTTTCATTCCGCGGGTTGTAATGGCGGGTGTTCCTATGCGCAGGCCGCTCGGGTTGGAGGGCGGCGCGGGGTCACCGGGGATGGTGTTGTAGTTGGTAACAATTCTGGCGCGGTCGAGCGCCTTTGCGAGTTTCCTGCCCGGGACGTTTTTATTTCTCAGGTCTATTAGAATCAGGTGGTTGTCGGTTCCGCCGGAGACGAGGTTGAAACCGTATTCGAGCAGCTTATTTGCCAGGGCCTTTGCGTTTTTGACGACCTGCTTTGCATAAGAGACAAACTCCGGGGTATCGGCTTCTGCCATTGCGACGGCGATAGCTGTAAGGGTGTGCATGTGCGGGCCGCCCTGCAGGCCGGGGAAGACGGCCTTATCGACCTTCTCGGCGTGCTCGGCCTTACACAGGAGCATACCTCCGCGCGGGCCTCGAAGGGTTTTATGCGAGGTGGTCGAGACGACGTCGGCGTATGGTACGGGGCTTTTATGTATGCCTGCGACGACGAGGCCGGCAATGTGGGCTATGTCACTGATGTGGTAGGCACCGACGTCTTTGGCTATTTGGCCGAACTTTTCGAAGTCAATTTTACGCGGGTAGGCGGTGGCGCCGGAGACGATTACATTTGGTTTGTGTTTTTTTGCAAGGTCGGCGATATAGTCGAAGTCCAGCCTGCCGGTCTCGTGGTCTACGGGATATGGGACGGAGTTATAGAATTTGCTGGTTACCGAGACTTTCCAGCCGTGGGTGAGATGTCCACCGTGGACAAGGGACATTCCCATAATAGTATCGCCGGGATTTATCAAGGCGGCGTAGGCGGCGAGGTTCGCGACGGAGCCGGAATAGGGCTGGACGTTTGCGTGGTCGGCCTTGAATATTTTTTTTACCCGGTCGCGTGCCATTCTTTCTATAAGGTCGGTTACCTGCTGACCTTCATAGTAGCGTTTGCCGGGGTATCCTTCGGCATATTTGTTCGTAAGGCAGCTTGCGCTGGCGAGCATTACGGCCTTTGAGACGTAGTTTTCGGAGGGAATCAGGCGTATTGAGCCGCTCTGGCGTGCGGCCTCCTGTCGCATCAGCTCATAAATCTGCGGGTCATACTGTTCAAGGGCATTTACCATATTAGTTACTCCCCAAACGGTTCTTTTAGTTTGCTTTGGGATATTTCAGACGCCGAATCATGCGTTTGCGGCTTTTTATAGCACAGGGCGCGATTTTATACAAGTAATTATTTGTTTGTTGACAAAAATCAGCCGAAGATTACCATAAGGCATTTAAATGATATCTAAGAAAACAAAATTAGTATAGAGTATGACGGAAGAACATAATCAGGACATGGCCAAGGCCAAGGTTTTTTTCGAGAAAGCCCGTGCAGTAGCCCAGACAAATAATATCGATTACGCGATTGATATGTATTTGCAGGGCCTGCGTTATAGTCCTGATGCGCTCGAGGAGGGGCACCTGCCGCTTTGTGAGCTGGCTTTGCATCGGCAGGGAAAAGGCGGCAAAAAGCCTTCGATGGTAGAGAGGATGAAAGGTTTACGTGGCAAGACGCCGCTGGAGCAGATGCTTAATGCCGAAGCCCTTTTCGCGAAGGACCCGGAGCATTTGCCTTATGCCGAAGCGATGTTAAAGGCGGCAGTGGCGGGCGGTTATAAAAAAACAGCGGGCTGGATAGCCAACCTGGTTTTTCAGACCAACAATGCATCCAAGAGACCTTCGGCCCAGACTTATATCCTGTTGAAGGATTCTTATGCGGCCTTGGGACAATTCGACAAAGCGGTTGCCGCGTGCCAGCGGGCGTCGAGGCTGCGGCCGGAAGATGGGGCGTTAGCGGACGAATTTAAGAACTTATCGGCCGAACTGACGATGTCCAGAGGTAAATACGACCAGGAGGGGGATTTCAGAAAAGCCATTAAGGACCGGGAGGGGCAGGAGAAACTTCACGCACAAGCGGGGGTTGTTAAGACCAAGGACTATCGGGTTACGGCGGTAGAAGATGCGCGGAAAAAGATGGCCCAGAACCCGAATATTCCGACCAATATATTTGGTATGGCTGATGCGCTGGCAGGGATGGAAACGGAGCAGGGAGAAAATGACGCGATAGCTCTGCTGGAAAGTACCTATAAGGCCAAGCAGGATTACAGCTATAAACAGCGGGCGAGCGAAATCAGGATGAAACAACTGAGACGGAAAATACGGGATGCGAAACACTGCCTTGAGAAAAAGCCCGATGACGCGAACATCAAAGCGGCATTCGAACAGCTCTCGAAGCAGTTAAACGATGCCGAACTGGAACATTACCGACTTGCCGTGAAGAACTATCCGACCAACCTTGCACCTAAATATGAATATGCTGTTCGATTGCTCAGGAACAAGCAATATAACGAGGCGATACCCCTGTTTCAGGAGGCGCAGAAAGACCCGAGGCGGAAGATTGCATCGATGAACAAGATCGGATACTGCTTTTTTATGAAGGGCTGGCTGGCCGATGCGATTGATGTCTTTAGCAACGCGATAGAAACCTACGAAATAAAAAATGATGCAACGGGAAAGGAATTGCGGTATAATCTGGCGCGTGCTTATGAAGAAAAGGGTGACGCAGACAAGGCATTGGAGATTTATCGTAAGATAGCCCAGGCTGATTTTGCATATAAAGACGTAAGCCAGCGTGTTGATAAATTGAGAAGCAGTAAAACAGGACCAACCTCTCAGTGAGTTTTGTAAAATAGAATTTTAATAGTATCAGGAGATTGAAGTGGCACATTCGTTACAAGCGAAAAAAAGAGCAAAACAGAATACCGAAAGAAGAACGATTAATCGGGCACGTAAGAGCCAGATAAAGACGCAGATTAAACATCTTGAAGCTGCCCTGAGCAGCTGGGATGCAGAGAAGGCAAATGAGCAATACAGGCTTATTGTCAAGAAGCTGGACAAGACGGCGGCTACGAGCACAATGCACAAAAAGACGGCCGCACGAAAAAAATCACGTCTTGCCAAGAAGGTGAACGCCCTTAAGGCGAAAAAGAATTGATTAGTGAATTAGTGAATTAGTTCATTGGTTAATTCAAAAGACTGATTCCGGAAGCCAGGCTTAAAAACGTGTGATAAATTATATCACCCCGTGAGATAGAGAGCAGATATCTTGCGGGGTTGTTTTTTTCCTTTTTTAAGGCAATTCCGGCCTGAAAAAAACAAGCCACATTAAATTACTGCAAGCAAGATAATAAAAATGAATCACAAATACATCCTGCGACATTTCCGAATTCATTCCAAAGTTTTCTGAAATTTTTAAATTTTGCTCTTGACATTGCGCCCGGAAGTGTAAACATATTGCCTGGCTTAAAGCTGGAGAGAACGCTTCAGAGAAGATACATCAAGCATAAGAAGAAGCAGAATACGTTGCAGATAAAACTGTATTTTAGGCGTTTGTAACTCGTATGTTATTCTTGATGTTACCCACAGGGCTCTTATATTGCGAAACACGCAAATCTGATAAGTTATATGAAGAAAGATTATCATTGTCAGGTGGTATGTCGTTAATAATTAACGTTGAATATTAAGAGGAGGACACAGAAAAATGTTGAATAAATGCAGAATACCCGATTCTTTTAATGTGAGAAAAATTTCGATGGGTGTGACTATATTTGCATTTTGTGTAATGCTCACATCATGCACCCAAATCCCACAAGGCGAGTTTGAAACCTACCGGAGCAATTTCAACACTGCAAGAACCGCTTCAGAAGAAATATTACTAACCATGAAAGTCAGGGCCGAGCATATTGCTCAACATCCTGATAATCCAGATGGGCCAAACGTAAGGCAACAGAAGCTGGAAGAGCGTATCGAAGCTCTTGATGCCAGATTGAGAGCCTGGGAGCTGATCACTCAGTACAATGACGTTCTTGTCAGACTTGCATCGGGGTCCGAGCCTGCCGCCATTGAAAATGACCTTACATCGTTGGGAAGCAACCTAAGCACTTTCGGACTCTCCAGCCTGACGAAGCTTGTCGAAGATGTATCTCCGGTCTTCGGTATTATTTCTCAAGCGGTGGTGATGATAGACGATTTTATAAAGAAAGAGAAATTCAAAGAGGCCGTAACTGCCGCCCAAAAGCCTATTCTGGGGATACTTGATATTCTTCGAGAGGACTCTGACGATATTAGTGAGATTGAAGAGCAGTTAATCATGCTCAAACAAGATGATGAATACATGGAACTTGCACGGCTGGTTAACCGGCTGCGTTCGATGGCCAATACGTATACACAGTCTAAGGAGTTGGATAATCTGCTTTCACAACATAATAAAAGCATCGACCAGCTAAAAAACGAAGATAGAGATATCATTAATGCATTGAAAATATTACCTACACCTTCCGGTAATCCTGTCGATGCCAATTCAATAGAATTCGAGACTATGAAAATACTTGTGGATCAGATAGGCGAACGTATAAGCTCTTACAATGCCTTTGCTGATCAAGTTGAAACCCTTAATGCCGTGATGAAAGAATATAATGTACTATTAACTGCTACGCAAAGCTCCTTCGTAATTCTTAACACGGGAGTTCACGAAGCACAGCGTGTAGCAACAATTACGTTCCTGGCAGATACATTAAACCTGCGAAAAGCAATAATTGAATACAGGGAGGCCAAGCAAAAATGAGCAAATCAACCAAAAAAACAAGTGCCTATTATAAAGACGCCATCCGGAAGCTGCGCTTGTACCTCGCAGTAGAAACGGATGAGGAGAACTGCGAGGAAGCTGCGGCAAAGATTCGTGAATATCGCTTCAAAATCATCGATGAAGCTTTCGATAGAATCGCGAAGCGTACGCAGCGTCTTACAACACTAATGTACGATTTGCAGGCAATAATTGCCAACGCATCCAAGACCGATACCCTAAGCGATGCTATCGGAGGGCTGAAGAACATAGTAAATGAAACTTCAGTTATTGTTAATCCGCCTGATAATAACGGTGACACATAATCAAGCGACAGCAGTAATGGCAGTCCTTGTTAATCCGGTAAGCGCCTGACAACAGGACTAATACGAACGCCAGGAAACTGAACGCCCTTAAGGCGAAAAAGGGCGGATAGAGCACAAGAGGCCCCTATGAGAAAGGCGTTACTGTCCCAAGGGGTAAACATAAATTAGATAGAGCTTAGCTCACCCCGTGAGATAGAGAGGAGATATCTTGCGGGGTGTTTTTTTCTTGCTTTGTTAAGGCAATTCCAGTCATAATATCATCTGCGTAAAGTGAAATATAACAGAAGTGTAGGATTATTGCGGGTGCAAACACGGCGCTGGTAAGCTTCTCATTATGCGGAAATGATATAAATAATAATTCGGATGCAAAGAGAAAAATTATGGACTGGCTGATTGAAAACAAAGAATGGCTCTTTTCAGGTATAGGTGTGTTCCTTCTTGGCTTGTTATTAGGAGGTATACACCAATTGTCCAAAAACGGTTTAACTGAATTCATTGACGGCTATTATGTTCCGAACACACTTTCATACTTCCGACATAGCACTCTGGTTGGAACATATGTTGCCTTGACTGCAAGAAGAATCATGTCAATACATGCACTGCGAACAAAGAAATTGTTGATAAAATATCCGATATTTTCAACCGGAACATTAGAAAACGCCGTCTCTCTCTCTGATCCCGGATGTATGAAGCTAATAGAACCGAATGAAGTAGAAGGTTATAACAGCTTGGAGATTGTGGCTAAGAGAAAAGAACAATACCTCATTGCATCAGAATCGAAAAGAATGGTATATCCTGATAAAATGTGTAATGCGCCAAGTGAGTTCAACAAGGTAATTCATTCTCTCATTAAGCATCGAATTACATCGCCTAAGCACGAATTTAATGGGACTAGGATCGTTGCAAAAACTCGCTCTCTGAGAATTATCGTAGAATTTGATCCTACTTTCAAACCTGATTATGTACATCCAATTCAGATAAAAGAGGATGGTAATATAATGAGGGATGAGAAGTCATCTGATTTTGTAATGGCCGTTCGAAAGGATGGTACTTTATTCATTCTAGATCTACACAGGCCTGATGTTAATAGTGGTGTTTATCTGTGGTGGAAATGGCCTGAGTTGCCACTAAAAGGAGTCGAACCTGTCACTCCAATTGATTCTACGGAACCTTTAGCTCCAGAAAAACAGTAAGCTTAATATTATCAGCGATTTTCCCATCCACTTCATTCGCTTCAACCCTCCGCAGTATTGCAACTACTGCTAAGGAGGACAGATCGTTCAGAATGACCCCATTAGAGTAAACCCCCGATGAGAAGACTCGGGGGCAGGCGGCACTCTAAGCAATGGGGCAAGCAGTTTTATGTAGTATTTCTACCTGAGGCCAGCATGATCATCATACAATATCACGCAGGCACGAAGTGACGGAGTGATAACAATTAGTGCGAACCGAAGGTAGAAATGCGGTTTGCGATTTCGGAAAACCACGTGGGATTGCCCCTACGTTGGGGGATATTTAATAAATTTAATGTTTCTTGAGTTTTGATTTTGCTACAGTTATAATTCCTCCACATGGCGGAAATATTTAAAGAGAAGATAATAAAATTATTGAAGCACAGTGATTATGCACCTGTGAAATTGGCGCAATTGGGCAAGGCGCTGGGAGTAAGCTCGGATGATTATCCGCAGTTCAAAGAGGCATTCGATCAGCTTCGCCAGGCCGGACATGTCGTGATAGGGGCGAAGAATTTAGTTAGCCTGCCGTCACTGGCCGGTCAAATTGTGGGGACATTCAGGTCAAATCCGAAAGGGTTCGGATTCGTGACGCCGCTAGAGCCCAATTCGCACGGCGATTTATTTATACCGCCGAGCGGAACGGGGGAGGCAATGGCCGGAGATACTGTCCTTGTAAAGGTCAAAAGGCAAGGCAAGCGCGGCGGCCAGATGCGGTACAGCGGGGAAATAATCGAGGTACTCGAACGGGCACAGAACAGGTTCGTCGGGACGCTGATGAAACATCCGGAGGCGTGGATTGTTCAGCCGGACGGCAAGAGTTTTGTCGAGCCGATTTCCGTCGATGATGTCACCGCAAAAGGGGCGAAGGAAAAAGACAAGGTCGTAGTCGAAATATTATCATATCCAACTGAAAAATATCTGGCGCGCGGCGTAATAATCGAGGTGCTGGGTAAGGCGGGAAGATACGAAAGCGAGATACAATCGATAATCCGGCAGTATCACTTACCGGGCGAATTCGAGGAAGATTGTATCGAGCAGGCCCGCGAAGCGGCAGGACGATTCAAACCCGAAGAACAGCACCATCGTGAGGATATTACAGAGAAAACGATCATTACGATTGACCCGCCTGACGCAAAGGACTTCGACGATGCGATAAGTCTTGAGAAAAACGGCGAGGGCAAGTGGGTATTAGGCGTCCACATCGCCGATGTCAGCTCTTTTATACCGGAGGATTCGCCGCTTGATGCCGAAGCAAAGATGCGCGGCAACAGTGTATATCTGCCCGGCAGGACGATTCCGATGCTGCCGGAGATTTTAAGTAACGGCATTTGCAGTTTGCAGCCGGAGCAGAAGCGGTTTGTCAAAAGTGTCTATCTGACTTACGACAAGAATGGTAACATTATTTCCCGCAATTTCGCCAACTCTGTTATGTGCTCGAAACAGCGTCTTACCTATCAACAAGCTGATAAGATTTTGAAGGGCCGTACAAAAGACACAAGACCAGAGGTCGTCAATCTTCTGAAAAATATGGAGACACTAAGCCGGGCGATTGAGCAACGGCGCAGGAAAAACGGGATGATACATCTGGATTTGCCCGAGACGGAATTAGTGATGGATAAATCCGGACGGGTTGTAGGCGCTCATCCGGCGGATGACAGCTATCCGCATACGATAATCGAGATGTTTATGGTCGAGGCCAACGACGCGGTAGCTTCACTTTTAGACCGGCTGAATATACCTTTTATCCGGCGGATCCACCCGGAGCCGGACGTTATGAGTATGAACAATCTCGCCAAGCTCCTTAAGGCATTCGGGTTCGGTCTGCCGCGAAATCCCAACAGGGCCGCGATACAGGACTTGTTGGCGGCGGTCAAGGGGGCCGATTGCTCATTTGCGATTAATTTAGCCGTGCTGCGAAGTTTCGAAAAGGCCCAGTACGCCCCGCTGCATATCGGCCATTATGCGCTGGCTTCAACTCATTACTGTCACTTTACCAGCCCGATACGCAGATACGCGGATTTACTCGTTCATCGGGTTCTGGAATTTTACCTGCAAAATCGCACGGACTCGGCGAGGGACATATCAGCCGGACCGGATTTAACAGAAGCCGGCAAACATATCACTTTCACCGAGCAGCAAGCAGACTATGCCGAGAAAGAATTGAAGACGGTTTTGTTACTGCAAATGCTAAGTAAGAAAATCGGACAGGAGCTTGACTGCGTTGTTACGGGGTTAACAAGCTTCGGCCTATTCGTGCAGTGCCGAACGTTCGGTATCGAAGGGCTTATCCGGATGGCAGATTTGGGGCAGGACTACTGGAAATACAACGAAAGGTCGCAGAGTATTGTAGGGGAAAATTCGGGATGCAACATTCGCTTAGGCCAGGCGATAAAAGTACGAATAGTCTCAGTGAATGTCCCGGCGCGTCAGTTGAACGTTGCCCCGGCTGAATTGTTAGCGAGCACGACCAAGAAAACAAGGAAAAGAAAAACGCGAAAAAAGCACACAAGGAAAAAACGAAAACATTGAGACTGAAAGATAATAGTTAGAGAATATTGTCAGAAAAAACCTAATACCAAAGATGGGGGCGGAAATCGTTAAAAATGACTGCTAAAGCACGCCCATAGCAGAAAAAGATTCCTCTATATACTTGACCTAATCAGCCGGAAGTACTATTGTGGAAGTAAAGTTTTTTTAGAAGGAGATGGAACTATGACAGCGAAAAGATACATATTTTTTACATGGTGCCTGATGGCAGTCTGTATCGCGGGTTGTGAAACAATTCAGGAGGGTCTAAACCTTAGAAAACCCACTGCGCGGTTAACGGACCTGAAAATCGAGGAGGTCAAGATGGATTCAGCGACGCTTCTTTTCGACGTCGAGATTGAGAACCATTATCCTGTTGCCTTACTATTGACAAACTTCGATTACAGCCTGTCAAGCGGTGCGGAGAAGTTTCTTTCGGGCAATGCCAAGTCACAAGCGGCCGTGCCGGCAAAGAGCAGCAGGACAGTTTCTCTTCCGGCCAAAATCAATTATATCGAGATGCTGAAGGCTTTAAAGGGTGTGAGACCCGGCTCAACAATCCCCTACGGAGCAGAATTAGGCTTGTCGGTCAACACGCCAGGTCTGGGAGTAATCAGGCTGCCTTTAAAAAAACAGGGCGAGCTGGTTCTACCGAGCATTACAGGCGCTGATATCATGGATATCTGGAACATCATAAAACCCAAATAAACCGGCTGAAGACGACAGTTAAGCAGGAATAAATCTAAGAAGGTCAATTACAGACAAATCCATTTAAAATAAGGCTATAAGTAAGGCATCGAAGAAAAAGTATGAATTCCGACGGTTTCGTAGAGGCAAAAGGACTAACCAAGGTCTATTCATCGGGGAAGATTAATGTTGTTGCACTTGAGGGTGTGAATTTATCTTTAGAAGAGGGGAAATTCTTAGGGGTAACTGGACCATCGGGGTCGGGCAAATCGACCTTGATGAATCTCTTAGGCGGGCTGGACAGGCCATCATCAGGGAGCATTAAGGTCGAGGGCAAATTTATCTCCGAATTAAACAAGGAAGAGCTTGCCCTCTACCGGCGATACCAGGTCGGGATGATTTTTCAGACGTTCAATATTATTTCGTCTTATACGGCCCTTGAGAACGTGGCTTTTCCACTGCTTTTTGCGGGTGTGCCAAAAAAGGAAAGGAACCGGCGGGCGGGTGAGATGCTCAGCAAGGTGGGACTAATCAATCGGAAAGACCATCGGCCGGCAGAGCTTTCTGGCGGCGAACAGCAGAGAGTTGCGATAGCGCGGGCATTAGTCAATCAGCCGAAAATACTGCTTGCCGACGAACCTACGGGTAATTTAGACACGAGCACATCAAGGCAGATTGTGCAGACGCTGGCCGAGCTGAACAGGAACCAGGGTTTAACTATCATTATGATTTCCCATGAGCAGTTTATGCTGGCCGAGTTCGCCGATGAAGCTATTCACCTGTGCGACGGGAAAGTCGTTGAACAGGAAAAAATCAGGTAAAGAATCGATGAGAATATCCGATTATATCGAGCAATCCTTTTCCAATTTGCGTAAGAAGAAACTGCGTACGTTCCTGACCACTTTCGGTGTGGTGATAGGAATCGGGGCTTTGGTTTCGATGTTCTCATTCGGTAAGGGTGTTCAGAA
This sequence comes from uncultured Pirellulales bacterium, assembly GCA_964653075.1. Lineage (GTDB taxonomy): Bacteria > Planctomycetota > Phycisphaerae > Sedimentisphaerales > Anaerobacaceae > NIOZ-UU13. Next base: position 36,327 of record CAZZAX010000018.1, on the reverse strand, counting down.
AAACGTTACAGACAGTTTCAACAAAATGGGGCTTTTCAATTATATTGCCGTCTTTCCAGCCTCGGGCAGGGGCAGAACCGAACAGGCTAATATGGACCCTGATGATCCACACACCCAAGCTTTAAATGAGGAATTGCCCGAATCAGTAAACAGTCCAATACTCGATGTTAATTTCCTGGAGGAAGTCAGGGAAATAAAAGGTGTGGAAGCGGCTTTTCCGGAAATTCGCTTTCCTGCCCAAATCAGGTTCAATAAAAAAGAACAGTTCAGCCTTGTTTCGGTAATGCCGGCCGACGTTTGCCGGTCCGAATTTATGAAGCTCAGAGCAGGCAGGGCATATGAAGGCGATGACGCAAACTCTTTGATTATCAATGATTCGCTGCTGCACCGTCTGGATGTCGAGGACTTTGAGGCCGTAATCGGAGAACAAATCGAGGTCTCCACATTGGCCATGGATCCCAACCTTTTAAACCCGATGAAGATAATGTCTATTATGCAGGGTGAAAATCTTCCCTTCAACCAGGAGAGTTATACCTTTACTATTGCCGGAGTGGCAGAACGTATGGGAATGGGGGGATTCATTCCAGTCCGCAGTGATGTTTATATACCACCGGGCCCTGCTGAAGGTATGAAAAAAATATCGCTTACAAATATCAAAGATTTTTTTCAGCCTGAGGAGAAGCTCAAAAGCTATTCGGCAATTACTATCAGAGTGTTATCTGTAAAATATATTGACCCGATAAAAGAACAGATGAAAGACCGGGGGCTGGATACCTTTGCACTGATAGACCAGATGAAGGAAATCAAAACAGCGTTTCTGTTTATGGATATGTTCTTATTAGCGGTTGCGATGATAGGCATTACGGTTGCCTCTTTAGGTATAATCAATACGATGGTTATGTCCATTTTGGAGAGATATAGAGAAATTGGAATTATGAAGGCCGTGGGGGCCAGTGAAAAAGATGTCAAAAAGATATTCTTCTTCGAGTCGGGTGTGATTGGTTTTTTAGGCGGGGTTTTCGGGCTTGCTTTAGGATGGGCAGTGAGCATGGTCATCAATCAAATCGCCAATCATTTTCTTATCAAGCAGGGTGTGCCATATGTGGATTACTTCAGTTTCCCGTGGTGGCTTTGTCTTGGGGCGGTTGCCTTTTCCATTCTTGTCAGTTTAGCGGCCGGTCTGTATCCGGCGGTGCGGGCGGCGCGGGTTGACCCCGTCGTGGCACTGCGGCATGATTGACACGTCGCTCGTATATCTTATATCGTATTGCTTATTGCGAAGGAAGAATTGGCCACGAATTATAAGAATTTCAACTGTTTTTTTCTTGATTTGCAGCTTGAAACGCATACGATTGTGTTGGTATATCTGCGGAAACCTTATTGGAAAGTCGGATGAATAAAAGAACGTTTATTGATTATTCCTGTTTTTTGAAGTGTTCGATAACTCCATCCATGCCGGTGTTTGTCAAAAGTACTATGGCGGGGTCAAAATATTTCAATATATACAAAAATCAAAATGGAAACTATTGGCGATGTTAAATTGACGAAACAAACGACACCCACGGCGGATGGGCAATAGGAAATAAGTTATGTTTAAGACTGTAAAAAATAGAGTATGGGCATTCGATGCGGAATGGATACCTGATCCGCTTGCGGGAAAATTGTTATATGGTTTGCCTGATGATATGCCGGATTTAGATGTTCTAAAACATATGTGGAAGGAAGGAGGGGCCACAGAGGAAGACCCTACACCGTATTTGAAGACAGTGGTATGCAGGATAGTTTCTGTTGCCGCTATGGACAGATTAGTGTCAGGGGGCAGCACCAAATTACATTTACTATCTCTGCCTCGTGATGTGAATGACCCTGAACAAATATCGGAAAAAAGTGTAGTCAGCACTTTTTTAGATAAGGTTGGCCAATATAAACCACAGTTGGTTGGTTTTAACTCTGCTTCGGCCGACTTGAAAGCATTTATTCAAAGAGCTATAGTCTTAGGTATTGAGGCCAAGGGATTCTGCAGCCGTCCAAACAAACCATGGGAAGGGGACGATTATTTTGATAGTCGAAACAGTGAAGCGAATGTTGATATAAAAGATGTTGTCGGAGGCTGGGGAAAAGCTACGCCCTCATTGAATGAAATGGCTATTCTATCAGGTATCCCGGGAAAAATAGATGTTGACGGAGAAAAAGTCGCATTTCTATGGTTAGACGGCAAATTAGACGAGATCGTGGCTTACAATGAATTTGATGCTTTGACTACATACTTAGTGTGGTTAAGAGTGGCTCATTTTGGCGGACACTTTACAGACCAGGAGTATGAAGCTGAGCAACAATTGGTCAGAGATTTGATTTTATCAGAAATCGAAAATGGTAAAATTCATCTAAAGAAATATCTTGAAGAGTGGAATCGCCTGAAAGAAAGAATTTAACAAATCGATGAAACAATCGAAAACCACGGCGGCTGAATTAATAATTCAATAAAGTGATTCTTATCTGTGCTTGAGAAACATTTACAAATGACTAAGATCGCATGCCAGATTTATCCACTTCGTTCGCTTCGCTCCTTACGGTCGTAATGACGGGGGAAGTATCAAGATTGACATTTCCTGTTTTGGTTGGTTTACCGCTCCATTACCCCCCCCCGTTTTCTTACGGAAGCAATCCACTTGGGGACACCTTACGGTGGAGCGGGGGCGGCCCTGTTCAGTCGCGACTCTATTCTCTCACAAACAGATTGCAATTGTGATATTTGGGGCTATAATTTTCTCAATGTTTAAGAATATATCCATAATTGGTGACGGCGGGATGGGCACGGTTTTGGCCATGCTGCTTTGTGAAAAACGAGATTCTTCGGCTGCGGTTCGAAAGACAATTGTGCGGATGTGGGGTTATGACCGGAAGCAGCTGGAAGAAATCGAGCAGAAAGGCGAGAACAAGAAATTTCTTCCCGGCTATAAACTGCCGGAAGGACTTTTGTTCGAGGCAGATGATAAGCGCATAATGGATTGGGCGGATTTGATTGTTTCCGCCGTGCCGTGTCAGTTTATGCGCAGGATATGGAACCGCCTTAAAAGTTATGTTCCTGAGAATGTTCCTATTGTTTCAGTTGCCAAGGGCATTGAGAATAATACTCTGCTGCGGCCGAGTCAGATACTTGGAGAGATATTAGACAAAAAACGGGGGACAAAAGACGAGGGACGAGGGACGAGATTCGCCGTCCTTTCAGGACCTACGATTGCCGACGAATTAGCTCGAAAGCTTCCGGCGACGGCATGTGCGGCAGCCGAGGATCAGACACTGGCCCAGGAGATTCAACATACCTTTTCCGACGGGGTGCCCTGGCTGCGTGTCTATAGTAATACTGATATAGTTGGAGTCGAGTTAGCAGGAGCCATGAAAAATATTATTGCCATAGCTGCGGGGATTATAGACGGTACGGGGGCCGGTGATAATGCCAAAGCGGCCCTTTTAACCAGAGGGCTTGCCGAGATAACCCGTCTTGGACTTGCAATGGGGGCCAGACAGGAGACTTTTGCGGGATTGACCGGCCTTGGTGATTTGGTAACTACCTGCATTTCACCAACGGGAAGGAACCGCTCATTCGGTGAAAGGATAGGCAAGGGACAAACCACAGAGCAGGCCTTAGGGGCCAACGAATCGGTGGTTGAGGGTGTAGCCACGTGCAAATCGGTCGTTGCACTTGCCGGGAAATATAATGTTGAGATGCCTATTACAGAAGCCGTCCATGAGGTGCTTTTCGAGAATAAGCCTGTACAGAGGGCCATCGCAGATTTAATGAAACGGGAGCTCAAAGCTGAGTGATTAATCTCGATGCCGGATTCCCCCGGCTTGTTAAATGGTGGGTGGATGAATTAACCGGTTTTTTTTATAACTTAAGTTCATTTTAGGCATTTCAGCCAACTTCAGCACCTTCCTGTCAACCAGTTAACCTGGTTGGTCCTATAAACTTTTTCTGTGTAGAGATACTTTAAGAAGTTCAGTCATCAACTCATATTCATTTCGTGAGAGCTTTTCCTCTACAAAAAATCTTTTGTTATTAAGAAATTTTTCATTATCAGAAGAATTTAAGACATTTCACTTCAATTCAAAACAGAAGCTGTCCGGATGGATTCGGAACGATGATTTTATCAGAAGTGGTATGCAGTTTCTTCGATGCTTCGCAGAATGAGACATTGATATTTTTTCAGTCGTTTGGCCGGAGCGGCTTTTGTTTTATATATTTTATTTGGACTGGCAGTTATTGGGATTAGCACGAGGGGTAATTTAATACAGGTAATGACCCGGAATCCCGATAAATCAGGATGATTCAACAAGAAATATTTGTTCGAAAGTAAGCAGGGAAATGTGAACCAAAACCTGATTTTTGGGCTGTTGTGGAGTGGTGTCATCAAAATCCTTATAGTTGTTATAAACATTACTCCTGAGAAAAAAATACGCCTTTGTGAGTGAAATTTTTATGTTCAGATTCTCAAAAAGTCACGCATATTCGATTGGTATTGATGTTGGAGATGACAGCCTTAAATTGGTACAGCTCGGAGAAAACGGGAACGGCATAAGTTTAATTGCCGGACAGAGCGAAAATCCTCCCGAGGGAGTAAAAGCCGGCAGCAGCCAATGGCAAAAATGGGCAATCATGACTATACGTCAAATGACATCCAATGGTGTTTTTCGCGGTAAAGAAGTGATAGCGACAATGCCTGCTCGCGAGGTATTTATCGACAATATAAAGATGCCGAAGGCAGATGGTAATGATGTCGAGGATGCCATCTTTTCAAAGATAAAGCAGAAACTTCCATTCGAGCCTATCAAAGAAAACACCATGATAAAGTACGTACCAATGGAGCAGGACAATGCTCTGGTAATCGCAGTCGAGCGGAAGATTATCGACAGACATCTTGCGATATACGAAAGGGCAGGTCTTTCGATTAAGTCCATAGGTATTTGGCCGACAGCACTGACAAACTGCTATACCAAATTTTTCGGTAGGCGAAAATCGGACTTTGAAACAATTGTAATGCTCGTTTGTATCGAGGAAAACTATACAAATGTTGTAATTTGCCGTCATAAGAATCTACTTTTTGCCCGTTCGCTATCTATAGGGCTGAGCCAACTGGGTAAAAAGAAATCGGTAAACAAACTGGTGCTGGATTTAACCGAGAGCAGACGGCAGTTCGCCTCAATGAATCCAAGAGGTCAAATCGAGCGTCTGATTTTCCTTTCAAGTCAGACTACAGTAGATAAAGAAATGTGTGTAACGATAGCAAAACAATTAGATATACCGGCACAGGTAGGAGATTGTCTTGCAGCAGTTGAGATAATTGAGCCCTCCCGCCTTGGCGGGAAACCTAAAAGTAATGATGATAAAAAGTCTGCCGGTACTCCGATAGACAGAAGAAATTGCGAGGCAAACTGGGCTACAGCCTTTGGACTCAGCCTGTCATAGAGACAGGGCCGAGCACAATGATAAGGTGAGTCTGAGAAGCGGACAAAAAGGAGGCAAAGTTAAAAATGGCTAATATAAATTTTGTACCGGACGATTATGTTCAAAACACCGAATCAAGCAGAACAAACCTGTTGTACCTTGTTTTGTTTGGGGTGGTGATGATAGCATTATGCGGTTCATTTATGACTATCAAGATAAGGCAGAGCGCTTGCGGGGTTAAAGAAAAACTTGTAAATACCAAAATGACCAGGATACAAAAGGCCATAAAACAGTTCGAAGAGCTTCAGAGCAAGCGAGGAGAAATGATGCGAACAGCCCTAACCACATCAGAGCTTCTTGAGCCGGTACCGAGAAGTGTTTTGTTGGCTTCGTTGACCAATAACCTGCCTCAGGGAGTATCGCTTTTAACACTCGGCCTGATCCAGAAAGATTCCGGGCGGAGCCCCCAGGCGGCTCCAACGAGTAAATATAAAGCCAAACAGGCTCAAAAGGCAGGAGCGGGCAACTCGCAAGCCTCACAAGAAAAACTGTTAGATACAAATATAGACATTGAAGGTATGGCTCCGAGTGATCTTCAGGTTGCAGAGTATATTAAACGGCTGAGTAATTCAATTTTGCTGGACAACGTAGCGCTGGTTGAGTCAAAAGAAGATAAAGTCGAGGACGGCACTATGTACAGGCGATTTAAACTGACTGCAATGCTCAAGAAAGAAGTTCATCTTACCTATGATGACGTCAAGAAAATCAGGGACGAAGCTGAGAGTGCAATGTGGAATTTTTAATATGTACATGATACGGGATTAGAGCCCATTATGTAAGATATTGCAAAACTGTGTCCACACCGTGGATCTTCAAGCAATGCGGTTCGTAATTAAAGCGAGGAAATAATATCATGATAACAAGCGGTTTCAGAAAAATTGTGTTTTCTGTCTTATTGTTTGGTATGGCAATCGCAGGGTACCGGTATATGATTAAGCCGGCCAATAAGAATCTGGCCGACGCAAAAGGCCGTCTCGAGACAAAACTGTCACAATTAAGCAAATTCGGAAAAGCTGCCACCGCTGCAGAAGGCCTGTCAAAACAGCTTGACGAATTAGAAGAAGCAATAAAGTTTTTTGAAAACAAGCTGCCTCCGACAAGTCAGATTCACGTGGTGCTCGAGCAGGTGACTGTTATTGCCCAAAAACAAGGTTTAAAATCCAAAACATTTCGAACACTCAGGCAAAAAAATAACAGCGGCTATATAGAGCAGCCTTTGAGAATGGAGCTGGTTGGAAATTTCAGTTCCTTTTATTCTTTTTTATTAGAGCTTGAGAAGCTACCGCGAATAATCAAAATTCGCGAGCTTAAGCTTGATAAGAAGACAATCGCCGATGGACAAGTATCAGCAGATTTTATATTAAGCATATTTTTCCAGAATAAAACTGTTTAAATAAATAACCCTCTCAAAATGATATACAATTTAATGGAGCTTAGTTATGTTATCTTTTTTACGCAACCAAAACCCTGAAGAATTACCTGCCGAAAAAAAGATGAAAGCAGCTGCAGAAGCCGCCAGCAAAGCAGCCGGCAGTAAAAAAACAGACAGCAGCAAAGAAGCCGGCAGCAAAGCATCTGCCAGCAAAGCAGCCGTCAGCAAAGCATCTGCCAGCAAAGCATCTGCCAGCAAAGCAGCCAACATTAACAAGGTACTCAGAGACGATGCCGACAAGTCACAGGAGCCTGAATTCCTTACCGTAGCGTCTCACGGAAAGAAAGTTCGCAAGACCACCACATTACTTGCTGTTTTATTTGTCATAGGCCTGTTATGCCTTGTGTTTATGATAAAAAAGAGCACGCCCAAAACGGCATCAGCCTCGGACGGTCAAACAGAAGATACCCTCGTTGAGACAGCCATCGCCCGACTTACAGGCGTCAAGACACAAATGTTCAGCAGAATAGATGAAATAGTCGGGAAATTCTATGAGTTTTCCGATGTGCCGCAGGTCAAGGTTAATGAACTGGTGAAAAATCCTTTTGAGCTTGAAACAACGTCTGGCAATATAAAGAAGAGCAACGTTGACAATGAGATGGATGCCAGGGAGCGTTGGCAGCAGCAATTGAGACAAAATTCAAAAGGTATGCAGCTTTGGAGCATCATGCAAACGCACAAGGGAAACCGGTGCATGATAAATGATGAAATCCTCGGTGAGGGAGATTCAATAAGAGGCTTTAAGGTGATCCATATTGGGGATAATTTGGTTCAACTCGAATCTGATGGTGTGCAAATAGAATTGAAGTTGTCGGAATGAAATTACCCTTTATATCTCAAAAAAGACAATTTTCCTCGAAGCCGGATAAGGGTCTGCAGCGCAATACTGACACTGAAACCGCGGTAGAAATGGACTTTTCCGAGGACCGGTCGATGCCCGGTCTCAGTGAGCTTTACTGTCCTGAACAGACGAGCAAATCACACACACAGGATATCGTCGATGTCCTGCTTGATATGGGCAAAATTAATAAAAAGCAGCATGCAAGCCTTCGGAAAAAACAAAAGGCAAATCCCGCTTCCGATGTCTCAGCGCTGCTGTCGAAAACAGAGAAAATCGGTACCGATGATATTTTGACCGCCCAGGCCAAGATGCATGGCCTTGAGTTCAGACATATAGAACCTGCTGACATACAGGATAAGGCGTTTTCCAGGCTTGATCTTGAGTACATAAAAAGCAACCGTATTGTGCCGATAGAGGTACACGGCAAACAGCTCATAGTTGCGACAAGCCGTCCGGCGGACCTTTTCGTAATTGAGGATGTCAAAAGTCAAACACAAATGGACGTCGAGGCACTCGTCTGCACGGACGAAGATATAGACAAAGTCTGCCGCAGCTTCGACGGCCAAAAAAGCGAATACAATATAGACGATATCATGGGTGATATGGCCGACGTGGAGGTCGTTCAGGACCAGCAGGATGATTCGGAAGACCTGGAACAAATGGCAGGCCAGTCGCCCGTTATCAAGTTCGTCAATTATCTGATAAGTAACGCGGTGCGTGAAGGCGCCAGCGACATCCATATAGAGCCCAAGGAAAAGGTCATGAAGACAAGGTACCGCATAGACGGTGTCCTTTTCGAGACGATGGAGTCGCCGTTGAAAATGCATCCTGCGATTGTTTCACGCATTAAAATCATGTCCAACCTCGACATTTCGGAGAGACGGCTTCCGCAGGACGGCAAGATTAAAGTCAACATCGGCGGAAGAGGCATCGATCTGCGTATCTCGACACTGCCGACGAACCACGGCGAAAAAGTGGTTATTCGAGTTCTCGACAGCAAATCCATTATGCGTGGTCTCGAACAATTGGGTATGGAGTCCGATGCAATGGCCGTTTTTGGCGAGCAGGTGGCCTTGCCTCACGGGATTTTGCTTGTTACAGGGCCTACCGGTTCGGGCAAGAGCACAACTTTATACTCTGCACTGTGCCAGATGGACGGCGAGAAGCTGAATATCTCAACGGTTGAGGACCCGGTGGAGTATGAGCTTGATTTCTGCAACCAGGTCCAGACCAACGAGAAGATTGGTCTTGACTTCGCGATGTCTCTGCGAAGTCTGCTTCGCCAGGACCCCGATGTGATAATGATCGGGGAGATTCGTGACAATGAGACCGCCCGTATATCGGTTCAGGCGGCCTTGACGGGTCATTTGGTTCTTTCGACCCTTCATACGAACGACGCCGCCAGCAGTATTACCAGGCTGGTGGATATCGGTATTGATTCGTACCTTATAGCGGCGTCATTGAATGCCGTTTTGGCCCAGCGTCTGGTCAGGAAGATTTGTCCGAAGTGCAAGAAGAAATATCAGGTTCCTGATAAGATGCGGGAATATATAAAGCGTTGCGGCATCAAGGTTAGGAATTTTTATCACGGGGCCGGCTGTAAAAATTGCAGGGACTCGGGTTATGTCGGCCGTGTTGGTATTTACGAGCTGCTGGTTATCGATGATGCGTTCAGGGACATGATTAACAAAGACTCGTCGGTCAATAATATGCGTCGTGTTTTTCATAAAAGCGGACATCGCAGCCTGTTCGAAGACGGACTTATAAAAGTAAATCACGGCCTGACTACAATCGAAGAGGTGCTCAGAGTAACCGAGGTGTACGGCAAAAACGAAAATGAGGCTTTCGTTGAAAATGACAAGTAAAAAATGCAGAGGTATGATGCGAGTTATTTGGAAGGAAACATAATATGACAGATATCAAAACTATATTAGCAAAAGCTATAGAGAACGGTGCAAGTGACGTTCACATCAACGTTGGAATACCACCAATATTGCGAAGGAATACGGAGCTGATAGACATGGATTTTCCCGAAGTCAGTGCTAAAGATGTGGAAGAAATGATTGCTTCGATGGTTGATGCAGACAGAGTCAAAGAATTCAAGCAAGATAAAGACCTCGACTTTTCAACAAGTCTGGACGACGGTCACCGCTTTCGTGTTAATGCTCATTTTCAACGGGAAACCATGGCAATTTCCTTCAGGGTTATTCCGAATGAGATACCCCTGGTAGAGGATTTGCACCTTCTTCCGATAGTTAAAGAGCTGACAGACCTGCCTCGAGGCCTGGTGCTTGTGACCGGTCATACCGGCTCCGGAAAAAGTACGACACTTGCTGCGATGATAGGGTCGATAAATATGAAGTACAGAAAACGTATAATGACCCTGGAAGACCCGGTAGAATACGCGTTAGAGAACAATGAGAGCATGATAGAGCAGCGAGAAATCGGTGCCGACTGCCCGGATTTTGCCTCAGGCCTCAAGCATGTCCTGCGCCAGGACCCCGATATCATAATGGTCGGCGAAATGCGAGACCTGGAAACCATAAGTTTCACCATGACGGCCGCAGAAACCGGACACCTTGTTTTCAGCACGCTTCACACGATTAATTCCGCTCAGACAATCGAGCGTATTATAGATGTTTATCCGGCGGCGCAGCAGAACCAGATCCGAACAATGTTAGCCAATACACTCCAGGCGGTTATCTCCCAAACATTATTTAAACGTGTAGATGAGCCGGGTATGGTGCCCTGCACCGAAATATTGCTGTGTACCTCTGCTGTAAGGAACTGTATTCGTGAAAACAGAATCTACGAGATACCGAATATTATCGAGACTTCCAGAAGGCTGGGTATGCAAAACCTGGATTACAGCATTGCCGAGATGTATGCCAAGGGCTATATCGACAGAGAAGAAGCGGTAATGCGCTCAAGTAATCCTGCAAAGATGGAAAAGACCCTTGTACCAAGGGATGTTGAAATGGTCCAGGCACCGGGATCGGCAAAAGCAAAGAGAAAAAGATAGGGTATATACTTATGTTTGAACAATTCACACAAAAAAATAAAGGCGCGACTGCGGTTGCGAATCGAGGTAAATCGTCCAGGTCCGAAGGAAACCAGAAGTCAGAGGAGCAGTCCCATTACCTTCGGGAGTCCGCCCCGGCACTGTTAAATCCCAAGAACAAACAGCAAAACGCATGGGAAAAGATAAAGAATTTCAAAGTTGAGGGCGGGCCTAACAGAAAAGACATTTTGAGTTTTACAAAACAGCTTTCCATTATGATACGTGCCGGGATAAGTCTTCAGGACTCGCTTGAGTCAATTGCCGAACAAAATAATAAAGAGAAATTCAAGGTCATCATTATTGACCTTAAAAATAGAATCGAATCCGGAGAGAGTTTTTCCCAGGCACTTGGCGAGTATCCTGCTATATTCAGCGACCTTTACTTAAACATGGTGGCAGCAGCAGAAGTCAGCGGCTCGCTCAGTAACATGCTCCAAAAATTATCTGAGTATCTTGACTCGGAAGCCGACACCCGCTCGCAGGTCCGAGGTGCGATGGTTTATCCTATTATCATAGCAGTTATGGCCGTGTCAGTAACTGTTTTCCTGTTGTGTTTTGTACTGCCAAGGTTTACGGCCATCTTTGCGGGCAAGGAGCATCTGTTACCGGGACCTACGAAAGCCTTAATGGCCACGAGCGCATTTATGAGAGGATACTGGTATTTTATTTTACCGGCAGTCGGCGCTTTCTTCTGGGGTTTCTGGTATTTTATTGGTACAGAGGGCGGACGTCGATGGTGGGACAAGGCCAAATTGGTATTGCCTCTTATAAAAACCCTCTGCAAAAGCCTTTATATAAGCCGAAGCCTGCACACGATGGGAGTGCTGACAAGAGCAGGTGTGCCGATACTAAATACAATTTCGATAACAGCACAAATCGCCGGAAATCTTCTTTACAAGGATATGTGGCTTGGGGTTTATGAGGAGGTTCGTCAGGGTAAAAAAATCGCATCCAGCCTGAGCCAGTATAATCTAATGCCAAGCAATGTGATACAAATGGTAAAAAGCGGCGAAGATTCAGGTACTATGAGCGACGTGTTAAGGGATGTTTCGGAGTACTATGCAAGAGAGCTGAGAACTGTTATCAAAACAGTAACCTCAATGATAGAGCCCATAATGATAATTCTGATGGGTATTCTGGTCGGCTTTATTGCGATGAGCATAATTCTGCCGATATTTAAGATGTCCAGTGTAGTCGGCAAATAAATTCGCCTTGTGCTCCGTATCTTCGGAGGTTTACTATTGCGATTGGGGGTGTGAGATGAAAAATACAAGACGCGAGTACGGCTTTACACTTATCGAGGTGTTAATTGCAATACTTTTGGTCGGTCTTGCAATTGTCTCCCTGATTTCAGCCAATGGAGCATTTACACAAGCCAACGCAGCCGGAGCAGAATTGTCAACCGCTGAGTTTCTCATTGAACAGATAAGGGAACTTACCACAGTGCTTGCGGTAATCGACCCGAACACCGGTACTTCCACATTTGGTCCGGAGGCGTCAGAAACACTCGCTGACTATGACGATTTGGATGATTTCAATGGTGCGAGCTTTTCTCCGCCCATCAGTGCCGATAGAAATGCTTTGACCGACCTTAGTGCGTATACCCAGCAGATTACAGTCGAAAATGTCAGTGCATCGGATTTTGAGCAGGTTGTAAGCAACCATAGCAGCTTCTTTGTTCGAGTAACCGTACAGGTCTTTTTGAACACAAGAGAAATCAGCTCAGCCAGATGGCTCAGATCCCAATACTAAAAGATGCCAAGGGAGGTGCAAAATGAAGCATGAAAAATACAGACTACGAAAGAAGGACTGCCGGTTATGGGCGACAAGCCATAGTTCCTTTTTCTGTAAAAAAACACGAGTTTTTGGTTTTACAATTGTAGAACTACTGCTTGCCCTTTCAATAGCAAGCATACTGCTGGTAGGTGTGGCCACTGCTATTAATGCATCGTTTACTAATTACCGTGAAAACGAAGATATGTTTAAGGCAATCAACAGCGCCCGACAGGCCCTTCTTCGGATAACAAGCGATCTTCGCACGGCAGATGCTGCCGATCCCAGCTCACCGGCCAACGAATGCACTTTAATTACAGCCAGCGGAGACGATATAACCTATCGATATAACAATACAGATAACAAACTTTATCTGATTACGAATAATGATTTGACCGACCCTGATTATGTTCTTTGCGACAACGTTACAGCTATGACTTTTACTAAGCAGACGTTTGTAGAAAATTCCCAGACAAAGGTCAGGGGCGTTCAGGTTTCTATTACGGTTGCGCGCGGCAATGCAGAACGAAAGATTTCGGCCGCTGCGGTTATAAGAAGAAATTTGAGCTGGTAATCTTTGTTGTAAAAACAAATGGTACATAAAAACATCAACATTTAACCAACATAAACTAAAATACAGAAACAATGTTGCATAGACAATATTAGCCATAACATCTTTTCGCATCTAATGTTACATTAGGCGATTGTGGTATCACCTCATGTTTACACAGTAGTTTTGCACAAAATTACTTGATTTTTGATTTTTATTAACGATACTATCGCCTTAAGCCTGAAGGGGGCGGTTAGCTCAGTTGGCTAGAGCGCCTGCTCGACACGCAGGAGGTCACTGGTTCAAGTCCAGTACCGCCCATTGTTTTAAGCCGGAGCAATAAAAAGGATTTCGAGGTACCATTGCCCCCATTTTTCACCCTCCGTATATTTCCTGACTCCATTTAGTATTTCGAAATGAGAGACCAGATGGCGGCTGGGCCCACAGTCGTATCAAATATTGTCACTTCATCTATAATACCCGCAAAGGTATTACTGTCAGGCTCGTGTGCGGCGCCAATGCGTACACTTTCGATGCAGCCGGTGTTTATCTGTGCCTCCTGCATCTTGTAAATCGTTCTGCGTTTGCCGTCCACATATAGTAAGACATCACTGATGAGGGGACGAGCGGAATCAACCGGGTCAAGCACGACGGCCACATGATGCCAATTGCCGTCTCCGACCTGTTGTTCGTTGGCGGAAATGAATCCTGATTCGCAGGTCAGCCTGAGTCTCTGGTCCTCATCGACCTCCAGCAGCCAGTACGCCTCCGGCTGCACCTGCCCCCAAGCGACGACCGGAAGCTTGCCAGCCGGAATTCCCTGCGTTTTAATCCAGGCAAAGATTGCACGAGGCTTTTTGCCGCAGACGTCAGAAAAACCTTCTACTTTTACATAATCGTCGGTTCCGTCAAATTCCAGGCCGCCGCCTAAACGGCCGGTCACCCATTGAGAATCATCCTCGGAAAAGCCCAACAAAGAGCCATCGTAAGACCCCATACTATCGGCTGCAACCATGCCGGCAGTCTCGTTCAGCGGCCAGTACGCTACCGGTGCAGGGCCGTTGGCATCCTCATTCCATAACTGAGCCATGACGGCAAGGTCTCTAAAGTTTATTAAATCGTCGGCAGGCTCTGACACATCACAGGAAGAATCCCAATTTGCCCGGCCCGGCCCACTAAGCCATGCCGAGGACAGGGCAAACAGGTCATTTCCATTGATGATTCGGTCGCCCGTACAGTCCTGCTGCATTGAACCATCGGCTGAGAATTTGTAAGTGCGCGTAAACTCAGCGTGTTCCCCGGGCGCTACAGTGATGATGAGGAACTGTTCAGGCGAGACCTGATAAGAAGTGGTCCAAATTCCGACATAGGCCGATCTGATCGAAGAATCGATAATGACCCGCCGACCGATTGCACTTTGCTCAACCGCAATGGTATCAGGGCCGAGGTAATCATCCGGTTTGTATATCCAGGTCTTGGGCACACTGGAGATTGTTTTCGTATAAAGGACCATATTCTCCAGGCCCACCATCGGCGGATTATTGTCGATAAAGCCGGGTGTTCTTCCCACCTGCCCGAATACCGGGGGCTGCCATAATGTAAGTAGAGGCGATGCCGTGATGTCGTACGGAAAGTACACTCTATAATCGGGCCCGACACTTGTCTGGCTGAAGGTAAGGAAATTATGAAGGTACTGCTCTGTCGTGAATGACTTTGAGCCGGTATTCGTTAAAACATATTTCAAGATGATACTATTATTTTTGACAATCACGTCCTCTTCGAGCCGGCAGGAATAACCGTTGGCGGTTCCGGACAGGGTCTGGACAAAACGGGCACGATCTCGCTGCCAGGTGGTTGTGATTTGAGCCAGCTCCACTACCGGGTAGCTTGAGCTGAAATTATACGCTGAGGAATTGCGCCTGAGAATGCCCACTCCGATTTTAAGAAACGGAGAGCCATTAGAACCTTCATTATAGCCGGGAGGGTCGGGCTGAAATGACTCCTGCCCGATATCAAACTCCATTGGCAGCCCACCCAAATAAGTCAGAGCACCTCCGTTAACCGGCGAGTAACAGAACTCAAGGCCATTTAGCCTGACCTGTATAATATTAGCTACCGGCGAAAACCGAAGCCCCTTGTTCCAACGACAGTCCGGCGAGCCGGGGTCGCCCACTTCTACAACCATATTGCCGCTTTGAAGGATTCGCGTTCCAGCGTGGACAGGCTGGGGATCATCTGCTGCAGAAGCGGTTCGGACAATGGTTAGTAACAGAGCGGCTGATAAGAGAAGAAGTGTCTTTTTCATAGGTTCCCACCTCAAATTTAAAGATATGCGTGCGACCAAGATTTTTTGCATTTTCAAAATCGGCTCTAATATTAATATCATAACACATAGGGTGGTAATAACCAACTCTCTTAATTGATTATCGATTAATGATGACTGATTATTGGCTTTGTATTGGGTTTGAATTGGGTTTGTTTTTTTGCCCGGCAAGCGGGGAAATTTTTTATATTTCATTTTATCGTATGGATTTATGTTCATTTTTAGCCTTTCGTGAATTGGCTTTGAATTGGGTTTGTTTTTTACTCCGCCAAGCGGGTAAGATTTCGCATTTACTTGTCTGGAAAGAGCTTACGCTAATTTTAATGTTTTTAAAATTGGCTTTGTTTTGAATAAAAGCAGGAGCAATTTTCGTGATTTTTCCTTTGATTAACCAACCTTTTTGATTATTTAACTGCCTTTTTAACGATTGAAGATTCATTTTTAATGATTCAAGTTTCATATATTTACCGTGTCCTGCCAGAGGGAAAAAAACACCCCCTCTATAATTAGACGTACCTGCGTGATTGATACGAAATACAGGGGGGTGTTTAAAGGTAAATTTTCGCTAAGTGCTTGTGAATAAAAGAAATAAATTTTTTTTAGAAAAATTGAAATTTGTTGAAAATTACCAGCGTTTTTTGTCGAAAATTGAAGAAAATCGCAGGAAATCGATTCTTTTTAACAAGTTGACATTATGTTGGTATGGGTAAGATAGGTAGTTGTGGCAAGCAATAAATATTATCGGACGTTGCGACGTGTGGTGGTGGGGAATGGTTAGGTGGGGTCGGGTCGGGAGAGGTGATTAGGAGTGTTGGGGCAGGTCGATGAGTGGGGTGGAGAGAGATTATATATGGCGTGGTGGGGATGGGGCAGGCAAGTTATATAGCATTTCTACCTGAGGCCAGCATGAGCATCAAACAATAACGCAGACGCGAAGCCCCCAACAGAAAAGCAAGTGTGCTAAATTGAGGGTAAACTTTGGAGTGATTAAAATTAGCGCGAACCGAAGGTAGAAATGTAATGGTTCAGAGTGAATTGAACATACGCGATTTTTGGTTAAGCGAAATCCTTCTATCGCAGGAAGCGTTTTCTTTCGGCCCTCATTTTCTTGCGAAGGGCCGAAAGAAAACCTGTTCAGCACGTAAACATTCTTATCTCTCATCGTCTTACCCCACCCTTGATATAGGACATATCCACGTGCCAGTGCGCATGAGGTTCCGGCGGTTGTCGGAAACCGGCTTGCGTTCCAGTAAATGGAGCCTGAGGATTTTGACTTTCTCCTGAGGTGTAAACTTTCGTTTTGTTTTTTTCATGGACATTTCCTTTAGATTTTTTCAGCTATTAGCATAATAGCTAAACCCGACTTATGAAATATCCAATTCCGTCTGAAGCATTAGATATTCATTGGCATCAATTGCGGGTTCGTTGTATTATGGTGCGGTATGGGTAAGAAGAAACAGGTGATTTCAGAACTGTCAAAGTGGCCCTGTTATTATTTGCTTTTGGAGAGCTGGTATTATGGATAAAAGGATTATTTATCGCCGTCCTGGAATTGTGTTCGCTGCCTGTGTTTTGATTTTCGGTATCACATCCTGCTCGAGTCATAAGGAGGCCAAAGTACAAATGAAAAGAGACCATATTATATTCGATAAACTTCAGAACGCCGAAGATTATTACGAGATGCACCCGGCGTTCGAAAAGGCTTTTGCGTTCCTCAGACAGGATGGTTTGGCCGCACTGGAGGCCGACCGGTATGAAATCGACGGCGCTCGCCTTTTCTGCATGATCAGCAAAGGCCCCGGCCGGAGCCGCTCTGAAGCGAAACTCGAAGCGCACCGCAAGTATATCGATATTCAATACGTCATAGGCGGGACGGATGAGATGGGCTTAAAGCCCACTGTTGATTGTAAGCTGATCGATACAAGTTATGACACCGATAAGGACATCGAGTTTTTCAAGGACCAGCCCGATAGCTGGACACCGGTGCCGGCCGGCTCGTTCGTCATCTTCTTCCCACAGGATGCCCACGCTCCACTGGTAAGCAGTAGTGAAATCCACAAAGCCGTCTTGAAGATTGCGGTCGAATAAAAGGCAGAAAGCATCCAAGAGTTCGGAACGTTTGCCTTGCGCAGCACTCGACCGAGTCTGACTAACGCACTAATGCGCGTTGCATCGTCTGCAGTAGGAACCTATTGACCGGGCCTGATTGACGATGTCCGAATTTATAATCGAGTTGTGATTTCATAAAATTTAAGACGCTGATGCAAACAAGCACTGCCAAGATGATTAAAGAACTGGCAGTTTGAAAGAGTTGCCAGCTCTTTTTTATTCCAAAAAGAATTACATAACCGATGCATTTCTTTCTTACCATCTAATTAATCCGATTACACACTGAAATTTGTCAGAAATTACCAGCGTTTTTTGTCGAAAGTTGCGAGATTTCTCAATGCCTGACGACAGGAATTTGTGCTGTCGGAAGCCAGCATGAGTATCGTACAATCACGCAGACGCGAAGCCCCCGGCAGAAAAGCAAGTAAGCACACACCCCACTGTCGCGAGTCAGGTGAGCAGCACCTCCCCTGTTGCGCGTCAAGGGAGCAGTTCTCGGGGACAAACTCAGGATAAACTCCGGGCAAGCTCTGGATAAACTCCGGGTAAACTCCGGAGTGATTTAAAATAGTGCGAACCGCAGGCAACACATTGAGGGGGATTTTCAGAGATTGAAAAAAGGTAACGGCAAATTCACTACCTGTTAATAACATCTAGCTCGTAAAGGATATGGTTAATCCCCGACTACGACATTCGAGGACAAGCTTTAATTGCTTGAAACTCGGTGCTCGATTCTGGATCCTATATGCCCGTTAGCATATTCGGGCAACCACATGGGATTACCCCTACTACAGAGGGCAGGTTTTGCTAAGCGGCTGTTTACCGGCCGGAGATTCGATTGTGAAACGGGGCTTTACTACTACCGCGCCCGGTACTATAATCCGTACATCGGCTTTTTTGTTGGCCGAGGAAATATAAGCGAGTGAAAAGAATGAGGAAAAGAAATAAAAGATTGCTGTCCCTAATTTTCGAGCCGAATGGCTATTTCTGTCTTTTACAATTCAATACGAAGTGTTTGGCGAGGTATATAATACTATGAAACGATCTATGGCAAGAGTCGTGTTCTGGGTAGTAGTAATCATCATGCTTGTAGTAGGAGCGGGATTGAAGATAGTTAACAATAAGGTCCGTTCATATCCACTGATTTTACGCTCTACAATAATAAATCTCAGGTTTAGTAGAGAGAGTATTCGCCTCTTCTTCGAGCAGACTGGTCGTTTTCCAGAATCATTACATGAAATGAATGAATACGCCAAGAAGGGTGAAGAGTATCGTGCCAAGATAGATTGGAAGTTCCCCCCCATGGAATGCATTTCAAGTAAAAATCCTGCCAATACATCTGAACATAGTGTCTTGGATGGTACAGGTGGATTGTATTATAATCCTAAGACAGGAGTACTCAAAGTGAACCTCACAAAACCGTTGAAGTCTTATTGGAGATTTTACTCCGGTGAAAGAAAAGATGAAGTTCCCGCAGAGTGGTGAAGCTATATCAGAGATAAAAAAAATATGAACAATGGGACTGTTGAAAAAATCATCAACGAATAACACAAAAGACAGCCATTGATTTTGGTGGCTGTCTTTCTTTTTCTTTAGCCCTGACAATTAATGACCAGCATTCTCCGGCAGTTGTTGTAAGAATCTATCAGTAAAAAAAACAGGGCTGAACATATAATGCCGTAAAAAAGCAGTTTTTTCTTGATTGGAAAGCCGGCAATCTGGTATAACATTACTGAAGCTTGTGCTCGTGTAGGCGGGCATTTGCAGCTTTTGGCCTTCTATTGCGAGCACAACACCTGTCGTTTTTCGTAGAGGAGGAATTATTGTGTATTATGCAAAGCACAGGGCCGGGACGAAGATTTTATGCCTTGCAGCATTTTTTCACATTCCAATTAACAACTTATATGTCATTTTTTAAAGGAGGAATATCATGTGCAGACGATTGATTCATCTAACTGTCATTGTTTTGATGTTGAGCCTGTCTTCAAATACAGCAGGTGCGGCAGAGATTGCACACTGGGCGCTGGATAATGATGCGACGGACTCAGCGGGGGGTATTGACGGAACGCTAATGAACGGGGCAGAGTTCACGACAGACGCAATAGTCGGCAGCCATGCCCTGGTCCTTGACGGTTCGAGATCACAGTATATTGATTTCGGTAATCCTCCTGAATTGCCGGCCGGCTTGTCTGCCCGCAGTATGTGCGGCTGGGGCAAGACCGATACGATAGCCGGCGGCTGGCGCTGGATTGCCGCATACGGCTCAGCCGGCACAGGCCTGGCCATGTTTATCGGTATTAACGGCACTGCCCTGTACGGCGGAGGTTACGGCGATGACGTCTTTCAGAGCAATTTTTGGGAGGTGGGTGTCTGGCACCACATTTGCCTGACCTATGACGGAACCACGGCGAGATTATACGCAGACGGTGTTGAGGTGACCTCCGCGGCGAAAAACTGGGACCTAATCCCGGGTCGTGCGCACATCGGACGGCAGGTTAATGATGTGGCCGAATTCTGGGACGGAGCCATCGATGATGTCCGTATTTTCGACCATGCTCTTTCGGAGACCGAGATAAAAAAGCTGGCGGCTGTTCCAAAGGCCACCAGACCCGACCCAGGGGATGGCAGCATCCATGAGGATACGTGGGTAAGCCTTAGCTGGACAGCCGGGGCCTATGCAGTCTCGTATGATGTCTATTTCGGTAAGAATTTCGACGATGTGAATTCCGGAGCCGAAGTGACGTTCCAGGGTAATCAGACCTCGACGTATTTTGTTATCGGCTTCCCCGGATTTCCTTACCCGGATGGTCTTGTTCCGGGAACAACATATTACTGGCGGGTTGACGGAATCGATGATTTAAACCCTGACAGCCCATGGACAGGTGATGTCTGGAGCTTTACGGTTCCGTCTAAAAAGGCCTATAAGCCCAGCCCGGCCGACGGCGCCAAGTTTATAGACCCGGACACAGACCTTAGCTGGACGGCTGGTTTCGGGGCTAAATTACATACCGTGTATTTCGGCGAGAATTTCGACGATGTGAACAATGCCGCAGGCGGACTTTCGCAGGGAACTGCAACCTATAACCCCGGCCCGCTCGAATTAGGCAAGAGCTACTACTGGCGAGTCGATGAGTTCGATGCCGTCACAACGTATAAAGGTGACGTCTGGAGCTTTAAGACTCAACCTGTTATCCCAATTTCCGACCCTAATCTTGTCGGCTGGTGGAAGCTGGATGAGGGAATCAGTAATAATGCACTTGACTGGTCGGGCCACGGCAATCACGGGGAGCTGCGAGGCGGGCCACAGTGGGTATCCGGCTATGACGGCATCGCCCTGGAATTCGATGGAAGTGATGATTACGTTAATATCGGTAATCCTTCAGGCTGGTCATCCGGTACATCCGCCCGCAGCATGTGCGGGTGGGCCAGGACCGATACGATTGCCGGCGGCTGGCGGTGGATTGCGGCATACGGCTCGGCCGGGACGAGTCAGGCTATGTTCATCGGTATAAACGGCACTGACCTGTACGGCGGAGGTTACGGTGACGACGTTCTTCAGAGCAATTTTTGGGAAGTAGATGTCTGGCACCATATTTGCCTGACCTATGACGGGACCACTGCCAGATTGTATGCCGACGGTATCAACGTGGCAACAGAGACAAAAGACTGGAACCTGGTTTTGAGCCGTGCCCACATAGGCCGGCAGGTTAACGACCTGGTTGAATTCTGGGATGGGACCGTCGATGACGTCCGCATCTATAACAAGGCGCTGACCCAGGATGAGATTGTGCAGGCCATGAGAGGTGATACTACACTTGCATGGAATCCGAGCCCGGCCAATGAGTCGGTACCAAACCTTAGAGATGCAGGCTCGATAAGCTGGTCAGCGGGAGAGAATGCATCGCAGCACGATGTGTATTTCGGTACGGATGAAAAAGCCGTGGATAACGCAGATGCATCCGATACGACAGGTGTATATCGAGGCCGACAGGCTGCTACCAGCTATACTCCAGCCGAAAGCGTCGAATGGGGCGGCGGGCCTTACTACTGGCGGATCGACGAGTTTAATACAGACGGGAGCATCGTCAAAGGCAGAGTCTGGGGATTTACAGTAGCCGATTATATTACAGTGGACGATTTCGAGAGCTACAATGACCTTGACCCTTCCGATGCGGCAAGCAACAGGATATTCAATGCCTGGCTGGACGGATTCGACAACCCGGCGATAAACGGCTCTATCGTTGGTTACGGGAATCCTCCTTTTACGGAGCAGACTATCGTTCACGGCGGTAATCAGTCGATGCCGTTTTTCTACGATAACGGTGTTGGTAAATCCGAGGCGACGTTGACATTGACTTACCCGCGTGACTGGACCGAGGAAGGCGTCGGAATATTATCGCTGTGGTCCTATGGTGATGCATCCAATAACGCTGAGCCGATGTATGTTGTTCTAAACGGCAGCGCTGTTGTCACTAATGATAATCCCAACACAGCGCAGACAGCTTCCTGGACCGAATGGACAATAGAGCTGCAGGCGTTCGGTGTGAACCTAACCAATGTCGATAGGATTACCCTTGGCTTCGGTAACAGGAGCAACCCGGCAGCAGGTGGTTCGGGTATGATGTTCTTCGATGATATTCGTCTTTATCGACCGGCACCTTAGGCCGGGACTTGACGGTTAAACTAAACCACAGAGTAAATTTGTAAATGTGGGCCTATACTGATTAACCCGGTATAGGCCCCTTTTTTCAATAATAATTGACTCATTGATTTGAGATTCTTCGCTTCGCTCAGTGATACAATTAATCATAGTCATGCACTTTTCCTTTTATCGGATTGTAAACATAAAAAGTAAACGGACCGTGACCGTCAAGACATGTGTTTTTCAAGAGCTTTGCGCTGCTGTTTGTTCAACGGCCCGGCATCCCGCACGGCAGCTACGTTGATTCTCAGATGCTCGAGCGAGCCCATACCAACGACAGCAGCCGAAATCGGTAATCCAAGGACGTAACGAATAAGCCCCGCCGCCTGTGACTGGCGAGGCGCCTCGTCATGATACCAGACATCGTCATTCCTGACAGGATTGCCGACAGCAAGCGAGCCATAACCGCCGCCCATAACCTTCATCGCCAAAATTCCCATCTTTTTCTTCCGGGCCAGAGGAAGAACAAGCTGCTGGTAAGGACGACGTCTTAGGGTCGGATTGAAAGTCGTAAGGATTGTATCGAAATCGAACAACTCAATCGCGCGCCGCATCGCTTCGGGACTCTCGTGGCCGGTTACACCTATGAATCTCGTTACTTTTTCGTCGCGCAGCTTGTATAACGCCTTCAAAACACCATCGGGCTTGTCCCATTTCGTGAAATCTTCTTTTGCCTTTGTGTCATGCACCTGTAGAAGGTCCAACCGGCCGGTGCGCAGGCGCTTCAGGCTTTCTTCGACTTCCCGCATCGCTCCGTCGTAAGAACGGTTGCCGGTCTTTGTGGCGAGGAAAACCTCATTGCGGCGAGTTGCGAGAACTTCACCATAATTCCGTTCGGACTGACCATTACCATAAGATGGTGCAGTGTCAAAGTAGTTTATGCCGGCATCAAGGGCCGCATTTGCAAGTTCCGCGGGATGGAACTTCGCCGTCGGCGCTTCCTTCATAGCCACAACACCGCCTATTATCAAGGCGCTTACTTTTACAGAAGTTTTGCCCAACATTCGCCGAGGAACAGGAGGCTTCCCGGGCTTTTGCTGCTGTTCGAGCCTTCCAGCTAAATCTGCGCGCAGGCAAGTCGTCCCAACAGCGGCGGTTGTGATAAGCGAACCTATAAATTCCCGTCGATTCATTTATTTTCTCCAAACCCGGCGTAGCCGGAACTAAACAGGGGAAGACAAAAGGCTAACGCCTTACCAAAACCGTCATCTGTTGTTAAGCATCCATCTAAATCACAAGGCCGCAATCTCCCTCCCCACCCTCTTTCGAGGGAGGGAGATTGCTTGTTCCGAAAACAAAAAGCTTCGCCTCTGCTACCGGGTCGATCAAACGCCACGCCAAATAAAACCCGATTTGGCATGTCGTTCGAAGCGCCCCTCGGTTTATGAACTTCCAATCATCTATATGACATCAAAGTTAATGTTGTTAGCCCCTTCAACCCGGTTTTAGGAAAAGGAGTTTTTATACTCATATCACTATTTTGTGATCATTTTGCGCTCAATTTCACTTGTAAGAGACTAATACTTTTCACATTCGAACCTCTGAACAAAATCAAGCATTATCACTCCTTCAAACCAGCATATATCTCAGGATTATGGCAGGAGGAACATCCAGCGGTCTCGAAGAGGTTTCGGCCACATTTGGCACGCTGACTTAGCCCGCCGTTGATAAGATACGGGCTAGGAATGGATTTCAGAGATTTCAGGTATTTATCTATTGCCGCAGCCTCTTTCTCCAATGAGATGTAATTAGCCGGTCCTTCAAGGCACATGCTTTGATTCCCAATCGGGACAAAATCTATGATAAATAATGTAACAAAAGCAGCCCTAAATTGCCTGCAGAATAACTGTATAAAATGTTATAAAGTCAAGCTTAGAGGCTGTTAAGAAATGAAAGTCTTCTTTTCAAGTATCAGGCAGTTTTATTTGCCTCAGCCTTCAGTAATCTTCTAATTGCCAAATATACCAGCGATTCTCACATACGAGAAATGCAGTCCGGTTTAGTTCTCTTTTATGAGAATAATTATTTTCCAAATCCTTTTTTTTCCAAAAATATTTATTTTCTTTCTTTTAATAAGTAATTTGATAACATTAAGTTAAGAGGATTTTCAACACGTTGTCAGCAACATATTTCTGCATTATGGTATATAGTTTGCTATTAAACAATAGGCACGGAGCATGTCTATGCCCGTATCTTGAAAGTAGAAGATTGTAAAATTACACGAGAACTCAAATAGAAGAATGTCAGTTAAATCAATACTCCAATATTAATTTATGAAGGAGGATTTTATATCAAAACAAAAGTTTTCCAGGAAGTGAGCAATCAGGCTCTTTGTGACTTTTTTAGTTGTGATTTTGTCAGCGTTAGTAGTCTGGGGAACCGAGGAGGTGGTGTCCTCCGCGATTATGTTGACAAGATTCAGCTTAGCATGTTGATAATTCTCATGTAACAGCCAACACACACTGAGATTTGTGTACAAATTTATAGTAAAGAAAAACAATTTAAAGGAGAATATGATGCAAACAAGAATAATATTAATGTCTGTAATGTTCGCCCTTGTCGTCCTGTTGGCGGGTACTTCAAGTGTGTTAGCTCAGGACATTAGCTGCACGGTCTGCCACGATGACACGACGTTGATCACCGGGAAGCAAACCGGCTGGAGCGAGTCCATGCATGGAACCCGTGAAGCCTTCAAGCGTGGAACAAGCGCCAGTTGTGTCGCTTGTCACTCCGGCGGCGGCTTCAGCGCTATGGTTGCCCAGGGGCTCACCCCAGACACAGTCGAGGTTGGAGATCCCAACCCGACCCGCCAGGACTGCCGCGCCTGCCACCAGGTCCACACCAGCTACACCGCCGCGGACTGGGCTTTGGAGACCACCGCCCCGGTGGTGCTCTTCGCTTTGGAAGACGCAATCTATGACGGCGGCAAAGGAAACCTGTGCGCCAACTGCCACCAGCCGCGCCGAACGATTGCTGAAGCAGATCCTAATGGCATGATCAATGTCAGCAGCACGCACTGGGGCCCCCACCACGGCCCGCAGAGCACAATGCTGCTCGGTCTGGGCGGCGGCGGTGATGTTAAAAACGGCCCCATCGAGCTTTAGCTGTTCGGGCAGGCCCGAAGGCGGACGTATCTGGACATCTTCGGCTGATAGTGCAGCAGAGTAAACAAAACTTATCGGGTGGTCGTCCGACAAATCTGTCCCGAGGTTTGCCGCGCCGGGATTAATATAAGCGCCACCGGGCGAGCTGCTGTTTACGGATTCTGCCAAAGCCACTGTACCGTCATGACAGCTAAGGCACAGTTTACTGGAACCGGTCGGCTGACCTACATTAGCCTCCAACGACGAGCTTTGGTAAATTTTATAAACAGCGGTGGAAAGTTTATGACTCCAGAGCGGGGTCCCGGTGAGGGCCCCGTGGGGGGTATGACAGAAACTACAGGAAGTTTTTCCTCCGGCCACTGCGGTCAAGTCGTGCGGCGAGCCATCAATCTGATTTTGAGCTATGACCATTGAGCTGCTTAGGGCAATAAAGACGAGCAGTTTTATTAATTCAGTCCATCTGATTTTCATTTTTCGACCTATTCCATTAATTCGAATATCTGGATTCTTTTATCGAATGAGTCGGCAACAT
The DNA here is from genome assembly GCA_964653075.1 of uncultured Pirellulales bacterium. Lineage (GTDB taxonomy): Bacteria > Planctomycetota > Phycisphaerae > Sedimentisphaerales > Anaerobacaceae > NIOZ-UU13. Next base: position 10,394 of record CAZZAX010000018.1, on the reverse strand, counting down.
AAATTCTATTGCGTCCATCTACGAAGATGCCGGCGGGCAGCCAGAACTGGCCGGCTTGTTTTCCCTCCTGCCCAAAAGCCATAAGTATCCGGCCCTGCCGGTCGAATATCTGCACATTTTCAAACTGGCGGTCTGTAACATAGATATTACCAAAGCTGTCGGTTGCAATGCCGCAGGGATGAGCAAAATTACCGGGGTGGTCGCCGTGCTCGCCAAACATCTTCAAGAGCTGCCCCTGGCTCGAAAAAATTTGTACGCGATAGTTCAGTGTATCACTGACATATAGTTTGCCGCTTTTATCAACCCAAAGATGGGTGGGAAAATTAAACCGTCCCGGCTCAATTCCACGAGAGCCAATCGTCCTGATATAATCACCGCTCTTATTAAAGACATTGACAACGTGACCGCCAGTGTCCGAGACATACAGCTCGTCCTGCCCGGGGTAATATGCGATACCGCTTGGCCTGACGAGCCGTTCCGAGCCAAACCTGCCGCGAAACTTCCCCTTTCCGTCAAAAACACAAACCTCGCGCAGCGCGCTATCGACAACATAAATCCAATCATCAACTATAGTCAAGCCGACGGGCTTCGACAGTTTTCTGTCGTCAGGCATATCTGCAAATTGTTTATAAGCGCGCGTATTCAGATTGAACGCATGAACCACACCACCCGTCGTATCGGTAACGAATAATCTATCGTGCCGGTCAAGAGCAACGGCATAAGGGGCAACAAGGACACCCACTTTCTTTTTACCGAAGAGCAAGTCACCCAATCCCTGCGTCCACGAGACCTGTTTTTCCAGGTCAGCTTCGGTCGATAATATCCCGATGTATCTTATACGCGGTTTTTCCGGCGGCTGCGGCCAGACAAGCAGCACGTCCGGCGACGAGAGTAACTGTTCCCGATTACCTGCACAACCGCCGCCGAATAACATCAGCACAAGGACCAAAAGCAGTAATTTCACAAAGATTATGTATTTTTCAGATAATTTATATTTTGCAATCATTTTTTACATTTCCCTGCCCTAATCAGAAGGAGCGTTTGAGCCGAAAATACAGAAAATCACCATCGATTGTATCATTCCTTCGGTTGAGCGAGTTGATTTCGATACCGGCGGAAATGCTCAACTGCCGGAAGCTGTATTGAACTTCAGAGTTAAACTGAAATCCCCTGGTCGAGCCGAACCTGGTATCATCCTCATCACGATAATCGGCACGAGCAGAAATACTATACTCGTCGGTCAGCCTGCTAAATATCTCGGCACCACTCTTGAAGAGCACAACATCCCGATCATCCGGCTCATCGAAATCCAGCCAGTGATTCGAGATCCTCAGACTTACTCGCATGAAAGGTCGTCGGATACGATTTCGACCGCAACAATTGAGCGAATATGTTGTAATCATTAAGCGAATCTCTATCCTTTTCAGACACATCATCCGAGTCAATGCTTTGCCGTGCAAGCCCTAACCCTACAGCAGCAGTATATAAGAAGAAATCAGGATGATATATATCGCCTTCTGTTTTGAGCCTTATTCTTTCTTCAATCACTTTTGTCTTGCTTTCGCGTTTATTTCCACTGGTCCCCTGTTCGTCTGTACGCCTCCGGGCTAACAGCTCTACCTCACCCTGGATTCTGTCGTGTTTTAAAAGAGGCCGTTGCTTGCCGCGCACATTGACATTGCAGCCCGGAAGAGAAAGTATGCTTATACCACAAAAAACAAGTGCCCGGAGGACACCCTGAAAACGCGCCGCCTTAATCACCCAGCTCCTTGTTTTGTGGTATCATTGATTCAGCAAAGCTTTTTATTTTCCTTAATACAAGAAGCTTAAACCTTCTTTTTAAGGTATTTATCTCTCTAATTATCCGAGCTTGTTTTGATTTAACGGCCTTAAAGATATAGTCTCAGCTATCGCTCCTGAACAGGAGACTTATGGCTTAAAGTATTATCTATATCCGTCAAGGAGCCTTTTATTGTTATTATCATCGGCTCCGGAACCAAGCCGCTTTTCAAAACTTTAATCAATCCCTCTCTGGCCTTTTCAAACCGACCGGCATGGTAAAATGCCATACTGCGGTAATAAAGCCCGGCGATTTCTCTTTTCCGCTCACTGACGGTCAAATGATTATCAATGCCGATTAAGTCGTCTTTTATTGTTTTTGCAACGGCCGGTGGAATTAAGTCACTCTTTAAAACTTCAATCAAACCTTCTTTGGCTTTTTCCAGTTGGCCGGCATAGTAAAATGTCAGGCTGAGGTAATAAAGCTCGGCAATTTCCCTTGTATTCTTAATAAGCTGACTGCTGCTTATCCGGCGCTCTGTTATCGGCCTTTCAGGCTCTACGTCAGCGGCAGCTTTTCGTTGTTTAACCATTTCGGCAAATCTTTCTGTTCGCCTCTCAGCAAAATCCATTAGATTGAGCACTCGTACAATTTTTATCCATTCTTCACTGGTAAAGGCATTACTTTCCCTGAATTTTTCCAAGTAGGCCCGCGCTTCTTTTATCTGGCCTTTCTCAATTAATTTGCCGACCGTCCAAAACACCTGAAACATGCTGTTGCCTTCGAGCTCTGTTGAGCGCTCAGTTTCTTTGAGCCTTTGCAATTCTTCCTCCGGCTTTTCCGGCCCAACGAGGATTTGACTTTGTAAAGCTCCGACTCCCTCAAGTCCGTTATCCGTCAGTAACGACGCTTCTTTAAGAAGATATTTTATCGAACTGGTGTGAGCATCATGGCAATCGGTGCAGTCAAATTCCGGTTTTGCCAAATGAGCAGGTATTATTTTCACGGTGTCAATATTATGGCATAGATAGCAAAGCCGGGGCTGCGGCTCTTCGAGCAAATGTTCAATCCGGCTCTTGTGCGGATTGTGGCAAAATAAACATCGTCCAACAGCGACAGGCCCGTGAACATACGATGCCGAGGTCGTATAGTCGGCATGGCATTCATAACACAATTCCGGTACCGGCTTAATCAGGTAGGTTTGAGAGGAGAAGACCCTTTGCCTGCTCTTGTCGTGACAGAGGGTGCAGTCTTTTCTGGGCTGATGTATATACCAAAGCTGTTTCGGGCGCGTCTGTCGGAGTGTCTGAGAATCAGAATCCACAAGCTCGTCCTTGAGTTCATCCTGCCCCAAAGGTGGAACACCCTCGAAGAAGAATGTCAGAACCTTATGTCGCCCAACCTCATCGCAGCTTAGAACGAATATCCCCAAAAATACGAGCAGCATTAAACCGACTAATACGGTCCTGGTCCGAAACAAAACGACGTAATAATCTTTCAATCCACGCATAACTACCGAAACCAGCAGCCAAAATATTATCTCCTGCCGACTGGTTTACAGCCTCGGCTTTTTTTATCTTCCCAGGCTCTACCTTCATCAAAGCCACACACTTTATCTCTTGTTCAAAGTATTTTCGATATCCGCCAGGTATTGCTCTACTGTTTTGACCATCGCCGGCGGGATTAAGCCGCTCTTTAACACTTTAACCAAACCTTCCCTGGCTTTTTCAAGCCGGCCGGCATTGTAAAACGCCATGCTGCTGTAATAAAGCTCAGCAATTTCTCTTTTCCTTTTACTGTCATCTAAAAGATTATCAATATCGGCCAGGTCGTCCTGTATTGTTTTAGTCATCGCCGGCGGGATCAAGCCGCTCTTTAACACTTTAGCCAAACCTTCCCTGGCTTCCTCAAGCCGGCCTGCGCGGTAAAGAGTCATGCTGCTGTAATAAAGCTTAGCAATTTTTTCCTGCTGCTCAAGCTGCTCATCTTTTATCCGGGGTTCCGCCTTCGGAAGGGCCGCAGGCTTGCTTATCTGTTGTTTTAATTCGTTTTCAGATTCAGTTTGCCGGACGAACTGTCTTTGTGTGTCCGGAGTCCCCTGCCGTGCAGTAAAGCTGCCGAAACCGTAAACGCTGATTTTGTTCGGGCCGTATTGATTTGAAACCAGAACCAAAAACTCTATATCCGCCCCCGGAACCGCATACTTTCGGAACATATCTACGTTATCGTAATCCAGTACAATCTTTGCCGGCAAATTCATCATTCCCGGTTCATTGCCGGGCAGACCAAAAAACAACAGCAGCTGTGCCTGTTGATTATATATCTTGGCCACCTCCGTTGAGGCGTCCACTATCCAAATCCTGTTTTCCCTGTCAATTGCTATTCCTTTCGGCCTGACGAACTCGTCTATGTTGTCGCCCATCCTGCCGATGGTTTTAATAAATTTCCCCGACTGGTCAAACAATGTTATTCGTCCCGCCGCCTTATCAGTGACATAGACATTGCCTTGCTGGTCGAGGGCCAAATCACTAATGAGCGAGAATTCCCCGGCGGGCAATTCACCGATAGAATCTATCTTTCTGTCCGTTTTGCTTTCTATACCTATACGAGCAATCTCCCTGCCGGTAGTCCTGTCTAAAACAAAAACCCGGTTACTGCCAAAGTCCGTAACATAACATCTATTTCCACGAACAACTACATCAATTGGATTAATGTCCGATTCTTTGCCCAGCATGGCACTGAGGTTATTGTTCTGATCGAAGACAAATACGGCTCCAACCGTCGGATCCGCAACATATTTGATGTCATCGTCATCGACGTATATATTCACAGGATTCAACAAACGCTGGTCTTTTGTCAAATAACCAAAAGTTCCATTCTCAAGGTCGAGCATCTCGATCATTCTTTTGCCGACATCACACACATACAATTTGCCCCTGGAAATCGCCACTCCGTAAGGTTTTGAAATAGCTTCCATTGTTTCAGGCTCGCCGAGCACAAATTTCTCGAAAGCACCGGTTTTCACAGCCCCAAGGTCATCAGGCCCGGAATAAGACTTTAGGAACTGCAGACGCGGCGTCTCAGGCGGGTTCGGAAAAAACACCGGTTTTAATATCTGCTGCTGGTCCCGGACAGATCGGCATCCTGAAAAAATGCCCACAATCAAAACCAGGCTAACAAGTGTTAAGCTCTTTAATAATACAGATTTATACATAATAACGAGTATTATTTCGGTAATTTAGACAATGGCGCATAAAAATTATAAGACACATACCTTTTTAACAGTTAAGGAAATGTTATAAATGCGAATGTCTTAATTCTGAGAAGTGCCGCAAACCGCATTTATCAAACTGAAAAGACTAATTTCAATCTCCAGATTTTAGTCCGAGGTACATCACGGCTGCTTATTTTATGTGACACATACGGCACAACTCCGGCCCATGCCGGATGCCGTAATCGTAGCCCCGCAACAGGCTATCGCCGACGCCGGATGTGTGGACATCATGACAACTGCTGCATTGTACCTTGCTGTCCGGGTCCAGCAGGTCTTCGAGGATAGTCCCTCCAATTGAACTGGCCTCGGACGGGTCTTTCAAAGCACCGTCCAGGCTGGCCAGTGCCGAATCATATATAAACGAGATAGGGTGAGAGCTTGCCAAATCACTGGCCCCAAACGTAAATTCAGGGTTCATCCACGAGAAGTCTGGATTGGCACCGTCGTGACAACCGAGGCATAGTTTTGAATCGCCGCTGGGCTGGCCATCTATAGCCCCCCTGAAATGAATCGCTGGAGTACATTGTTGTAAACGTAACAGTTGTCTCAAGGCCGTTCCACAAAGGTACGCCCGGCAATGCCTCGGCATTGTGTGGTGTATGGCATCCGTTGCAGCTAAACAGGTCTGAGTGCGCTAAGGCCATTACCATAGTAGGTGTTAATATTCCAACCAAAAGGGCAAGAAGACTAACTTTCGTAAAATTCAACTTCATTACCATTTCCTCAATCCCAATCTTCTACGTGCGGTCGTGGACACAATTTACACAATCCAAACACGTTGAAATAAGTTGTTCACAACCAGGAAGTGTATTTTCGTACCGTTGCCTCCAAAATCATCACACTACCAACACTATTATATGCAATTTCCATGCCTTAGTCAAGCTGTTTGAACTGTCGCAATAAGATATTTCTTTAATTTCCTGCCGTTAAAGATGTTACGGATTACATAATCTTTCCGTGTTTCAAGGCATAGCATTAAGCAGCTTTTTATTTCTCATTTTTGGGAATGAGTATCATCATTTTTGATATTGATATGTGGTTTAGCCTTTTTGGACCTCACCTACAAAGCATCATCAATGCCTCATTGCTGATTTTTGTCAGACAGGTCTGGTTTGACTCAACAGTATATGCCTACCGAACATCGGACTTGTCATATCGAATTAATAGTACGTTGAAAAAGAAAATACCTCGGAAATCTCCGTCAAATCACAAGAGCTCATCCTTCCTAAGGCGATTGACAATTTCTACAGAGGATTTGCTTAAATCCATCGTGTAAAAATGCAATCCCGGCACTTCTTCCTGAAGTAATCGCCTGCACTGGCTTACGGCAAAATCGACTCCGAAACTGACAAGCGCCTCCTTGTCACCTTCCGGCAAAGAGGCTATACCCCGACGAACCTCATCAGTAATAGTTGCACCACACATGCCAGCCAGCATTTCCATCATCTTGACACTGTATATGGGCATCACGCCCGGTACCACCGGTACATCTATGCCGATTGCTCTGCAGCGTTCCACAAAATCAAAGAAGTATTTATTGTCGTAGAAATAGTTGCTGATTATGTACTCGGCGCCATTTTCCACTTTAAGCTTCAGATATTCGATGTCCTTGTCCCTGCTTTCGGATTCGATATGACCTTCGGGATAGCCGGCCGCCCCCAGACAAAAGCTGTATCGCGGCCGAATAAATGAAATTAGGTCGGATGCGTGGGGAAAGCTCTGTGGATGAGGTTCAAAATCCTCCTGCTCACGGGGCATATCACCGCGTACAACCAGAACATTCTCCAGCCCCAACGCCTGATAGTCATCCATAACAGCACTTATGTCCTCCGGTCCCAATCCATAGCCGGCAAAATATGCCACGACTTCGAGCCTCTTTTCATTTTTTAGTTTTTCGACGAACTGACGTGAACCTTCCCGGGTAGAACCGCCTGCACCGAAGGTAACAGAAACAAAATCCGGTCCCAACCCGGCCAAAGCATCGATTGTGCTTTCAAGTTTTTCAGCACCTTTCGGGGACATGGGAGGGAATAATTCAAAAGAAACCGTAGGTTTTTGGCTCGTACTCCAAAGTTCGGTCACTTTCATAAAAGCCTCATTAAATTGTAAAGATGTCCGAAAAAAAAGGCAGTAAACATAACACCGACTTAAGTCTTGTTTTTATTTTCCTGGAGAGCTCGATGCAGGAATTTTCCAACGACAATAATAACAATCAACAGTATCAAAATGATTATCGCGGCGTATGAGCTATAGGATGCCACCCGGTCATTCAACCGGCGCATGAAAAAGGCCCAGCCAAAGATAGCCACAGAAGTGCCTGCCAGTACAACAGGTATATTAAGCCTGGCTTTCAGGCCCAGCAAAAAGCCAATTACACAACCAACTACCGGGCCGGTCATCCAAAAAGGCAGCCAAACGAAAACAAACAGCCCGATTATACCATACCTTTGAACCTTCACCTTGTGGGTTTCGGCCGCCTTGTGGATACGTTCGAACGTGTTCTTGAGCCATTTAATTACCAATAGATGACGCCAGCTAAACACAAAAAGGGGATAGAAAAGAAGCACCAAAATCGTTTCAATTATGATACAGACCGGTATTATCGTAGCATGTCCAAGTTCCTGGGAGTAACCGAAGAGCATTGCGGTAGCTCGACCGAACATGATATCCGTAGCGGTCATTCCAATTAGAATCTGGGATTCCTCCGGAGAATTAATCAACTTAATCCCAAGCCATAAAGTATATATTAACGCCAGGGTGACTCCGATTAGTAAAATACGACCCTCCGAGCTGGCCAGAAGAGTTTCTTTTAAGTGATTTTTCTTTTTTGAGTTCGTCTCATTCTCTTGTTGTTCTGTTTTTTCTTCCATATTCAACCGGATAGTAAGTGATAATTTATTATCATAACCTGTTCTTGCATTATTTTTATGCCAGGAACGTTATTGCAGATATTTTCTCGATTCTGCTACTTTAGCCATTTGCTCAGGTCAGGATTGAGCAATTCACGAATTTCGGGCTGGTCAAGGTTTTCCCTTGTGACTAATATAGAGCCCGTATCAATTCGTCCCGGCACTTTTTCACCCCTCAGGTGCCTGACCATTGTTGTTACACCGAGATAGCCGATACTGAACGGATTTTGCACTACAAAGCCGCTGAGATGTCCCGCTTGCAGGGCGGCAACCATTTTTTCGGAACTGTCAAAGCCGACGAATTGAACCTTTCCGGCATAGCCTGAATCCTGTAATGCACGCAAAATGCCCAGGGTTGTCGGCTCAGTTGCACAAAAGATACCATCGATCTTTAGCTTTTCATCGGCTCCGGTAAATCGAGAGAGTAAATTCTCGGTCGCCCTCAAAGCACTTTCTGTCGTCACACCGGCATACTGGTTCGAACTTACAATCTCGATACCCTCAGAGGCCCCAATGCCGTCAAGAAAACCTTCCTCTCGTTTGGTTGTACTGTCAGAGCCTTCTGAATATCTCAAAACTGCAACTTTACCTTTGCCATTGAGCAGCTCGGTCATATATTCTGCGGCAAGCTGTCCGGCCCTGAAGTTGTCCGTCGCAACATAACTAATGTAATTGTCCCCCTGCAAGCCTGAATCAAATATGACGACCGGTATATCACTTCGCATTGCCTGGTCAACCGGCCGGCGTAATGCTACATCATCAAGCGGGGCCAAAACAATCCCATCAACTTTTCTTACGATGATGTTTTCTACTACAGAAATCTGACCATCACGGTCATCCTCTTTGAGAGAACCCTTCCAGAGTATTTCAACATCCAGCTCCGCTCCGGCCATTTCGGCACCGGCATGGACAGTTTTCCAGAATTCGTGAATTGTGCCTTTGGGAATGACTGCAACGGTCAAACGCCCGTCGTCTTCAGGGACGTTCTTTTTGCTGCATCCTGTCAGACAAAGAAGGAACGCAGAAGAAAGCAGGAGAATTATTGTTTTTTTCATCATGCTATATTCCATTTAAGCAATATATTCTACTATCTTCCCGCTATTTATTCAATGTTTTGATAGACTCTATCCTCTCTCTGTTTATTCTACAGATTTTCTATATAAATCCCGCTGAATCACTAACATGAGAACAGGAAAAAGGCAATAATCCAGGTTATTTCCTATTATTGAAACGGCTGTTTGTTGGGCCAGCCGTATTTCTCGAATCTTCCAAACTCCATTTCCGACCTGTCGCTCGTGTCTTTTTTCAGGGCCGACCGCACTTCCTGAACATGGGCGTCCACAAAGACAGCGTTGACTGTGCCGCTATTCAGGTCTGCACTGGACGCACTGTGGAAGGTGCCAAACCAGTCGCGCCCATCAGGGCACAAGGCGTTATCGTTGAGCACATTGGAATTACCCGGCCTCATCCACATATTCTCCTCAGCGAAGAAAAACACCTCAGCTTTGCTTCTTGAAATTTCGGAACGTTTATGAACACCGCCCCTTCCAGTTGAGTCTGTAGCGGAAGAGCCGCCCGGGTCCCCCTGCTTCGAGCCCAGCCAGGAGTTCATGCTGTAACTGTATTGAGGGATAACCGGTATGGAAGGATCATGGGACGGATGCCTTGTGCCTTCAGACTTGGCGAGGACTTTGAATGACGGGCAAAGATTGATTTTCTTCGCTTTAAGATAAGGCCAAAGGGGGCCGTCAGGTGGATATCTCGGGTCGTGCCACCGACAGTAACGCTCGTACCCGCCCACAGGATGCTCATTCGCCACGAGCGAGGTCCATGAATAAGGATAGCGGTCGTCATGGTCATCCAGATATATGTGCTGTACGATTCCGTACTGACGCAGGTTAGCCCGGCAGGTCATTTCCCTTGCCTGCTCTTTTACTCTCTGCAATGTCGGCATCAAAATCGCCATCAATACCGCGATTATGGCGATAACCACCAACAACTCTATTAAGGTAAATCCCTTTGGTTTTTCCATAATGTCACCCCTTAAAAAAATTAAACGTTTGCCCTCAACTTAAATATAACAAACATAACTGTCAAGCACAGAGTATGGCCATAACTCTGTATCCCATGCACGAACTCCTCCTCATATTGAAAAACTCCAAAGAATTAACATGTAAGAAAACTTTCAAGCTGCTGATATCCGGTTACTCGGATACAGATTTCACTTATTCTGCTTATACCAAATCAGCCACCGTCCCGTCAAGGAAAATTACCTGATTTTACATTTGAATGTATTTTAATGAGATTTCGCAGAAAATGGAAAGGATAAGGGGATACAGTGAAGGTGTGCAGTGTACCGTGGAATTATTGCATATTTCGGCCTGGTTCAGATGGGGGTAACAAATGTGGTGGGTGTAGATATATAACGATT
>CAZZAX010000017.1:0-57117 GCA_964653075.1 uncultured Pirellulales bacterium | reverse complement strand
AAAATGAACGCAAACGCTTTTTTACAAAAGGATTATGAAAATATTTCCCGCTGGCGGGGCGAAAAAACAAACTCAATTCAAAGCCAATTTCAGACGTGGCATATACTCATTGACAGGGCAAATCGGATTTATTACTATGGTATTTGGTAAAATAAAAATAATCCTTTGCGGAGGTGACTGGTGCCTGGTGGTGCCCCTGGTCTTCAAAACCAGTGTGGGGCTGATAAGGTCCCGGGTGGGTTCGATTCCCATTCGCCTCCGCCATTTATTTCCGTGGCAGAAAACAAGACTATTTTCTTGTACCTGGCCGATATAAAAATATAATGAATTAATATAGAGTATTTACATAAAAAAGTCGTTTTTATGCTGACAAAAAATACAAAAATCATCGTTTTTTTCCTGCTTATTCTGCTTGGGGCGGTTTTAATCACGTACGGTGCGGTTTTTCATTCTACGAACGTTTTACCCCAAAAGGACGACGGTTCAACGGCGGTTGCCAAATCGGAACCGGCTCTTATCAAAGAAGCTTCAGTCGGCGGCCTAACGCGAGATGAGTCGGGCAAGATTAAGCAAACGTACACCGGCCAATCTCCTAAAGCCTGCGCTACGTGAGGCACTTGAAAAAGGGGACCATGGTGGCCATGGTCGAAAAGACTAAATTAGGCAATCTCGCTTCAAAACTTCTTGGCTGGCGGATTTGGGTACAATCGGCATTCCTGCTGGTTTGGCTGGATCCGTTGGGTCTGCGTATGCACACTATGTGCTCGCCTGTTTTTCATTGTTATGCATGTCCGCTGTCCACTTTCGCCTGTCCCATCGGCGTTATTGCCCAGTTTGGAGCACTGCATATATTCCCTTTTGTAGCAGTTGGCCTGTTAATTGCGGTCGGCGTTTTGTTTGGAACTCTTATATGCGGCTGGGTTTGTCCATTCGGTTTTCTGCAGGACCTTGTTGCCAAAGTTCCAACACCTAAATTCGACCTGCCTAAATGGACCGGTAAATTACGTTATGTGGTTTTGATTGTCACCGTTTTGGCAGTTCCTTATTTTTTCGGCGAAGGGCATTGGCTTTTTGTCTGCCGGGTTTGTCCGGCCGGGGCGCTCGAAGCGGCGGTGCCTAATATGGTCGGCCAGGCGATCGGAGGCAAGGAGATTATCTGGCCGAACGCTTTGAAGCTGACTATCCTCGGGCTGTTTTTAATAGCTGTTTTCTTCATGAAAAGGCCGTGGTGCAGGATATTGTGTCCGCTTGGTGTGATATTTTCACTTTTCAATCGTGTATCGGCCTTTTTCCTGCGGTTCAATCCTTATCAGTGTACGGACTGTAAAGAGTGCCATAAAATGTGCGAATACGACATAGAGCCGGAAAAGAGCCCGAATGACTCGCGGTGTGTTCGCTGCCTTGAGTGCATCGGCTGCAAACCCGGCGCATTGACCTTCGGCAGCATATTCGAACGTCCGCAAAGCGAGGAGAACAATTTGAATGACAAATAGACCGGCTGACAATTGCTTACCGGACTTAACGCCTTTACAAATGCCAGCGCAATGCCGGAATTTTCTTCTTGAGTTGCTGCAGGCCTTCTTCAGTGACCTTACAACCCTGAAGGTCCATCCACTTTAAGGAGTCGAGTTTTTCCAGATACTTAAGCCCTTTATCAGTGATCTTAGCGCTGCGCAAGCTCAGACGTTCAAGAGATTTAAGTTTTGCAATATGATCCAGTCCCTTGTTCGTGATGTCCATTGAAGAAATCGCTTTTCGATTCTTTATAACAATGGCATCGATTGACAGCGATTTCAGGGATTGCAGGCTGGCCAGATGCGCGATATGTGCATCGGTAACCTTGGACCGCGTGTGCCTCAAGCTCAAACGCTGCAGACCTGGGAGCTTGCCTAATGCCGCCCAATCGCCCTCTGAGGCCAGTGTTGCCTGGTGGAGCTGTAATATCTGAAGCGAAGGAATTTCAGCTAAGGCGGCGATGCCCTTGCCCGTGATCCGCGATGGGCCTATTGTGAGAGCCTGCAGGGACCGCATATCCTTCAGCTTCACAAGGCCCTCATCCGTCAGACCTGTGCCGAGAGTAAGTTCTTTTAGTCCGGACAGGTTTATCAGTTCTATGGCAATTGCATCCATCTTATTTGTATTGTCAATATAAAGATGCTCTAACGACTTCATTTTTGACAATATCATTATTCCTTTTGAGGTGACAGATTCGCCGTCAACGGTTATGTTTTTAAGTGAGGGCAGCTTTGACAGATGCATCAAGCCGATATCGGTGACACCAAATAGAACTTGCATACTCGCAAGGTTCCGAAGGCCCTCAAGATGGGCAAATCCTTTCTCAGTGACGCGAGTTCCATACAAAACGAGTGCCCTGAGTTTTTTCATTTTTTTAAGATGAACCAGACCCTCATTGCTTATCTGAGTATCTCGAAGATCCAGAGTTTCCATTTCTGTCATATTTGCCAGATGCGCCAGTCCCTCATCGCTTGTTGACTGGCTCCCAGCGTTGAAATGTCGCAACGAAGTCAAATTTTTCAGATGGCTGAGCCCTTCGTCGCCTACACCCCGGCTTAAAACGAGACTTTCCAGGGAAGCTATTTTTCCCACGTGAATCATACCGGCATCACTTGTAGGGGTCATCCAGATATTTAGACTTTTCAAAGAAGGCAAATCCGAAAGGTAAGCTAATTCATTATCGCCGACATGAGTATTATCGACACGTAATCTCTTTAATGACTTCAACTTCGCCAGGTGCTTTAATCCCGTGCCCAGTATCCCCGTATCTCTCATATAGAGCTCCTGCAGGCCGGACAAATGTGATATGTGTTTTAGCTGTTCATCCACTATCTCAACACCGTAACAAAATAACATTGTCAGGTCATCGGGACGGAGCTTAGACAAAGGTAATAAGTCGCTGCCTGCTTTTTTGGCCAAATTCAGTCTCAATGCCTTGCCGGTCGGAACTGTTACATCGCCGGTGGCTTCACTGAGCACCTGCCAGTCATAATAGCCGCTTGTGTCCACTTTGTTCGAATCCAGAACATAGAGTATTCCAATCGACCGATTTTCGGGGAAATGTACAATCTTTTCTTTAGCTTCTGCAAATGCGGCTTGTCCGTAATATAATGTGACCATACCTATACCGAGAATCGTCAGTTTCACAAATGTGCTCGTTAAGTATCTCATAATGACCTCCTAAAATCCTCTGATCGCTAACGTGCCCAAAATGTCACATTTACTTTATTGTCAATTGCGTTTTTTAGCAGTTTTTCACCATCAAAGAATCCTTTAGAATCATTTTTTCCGGTAAGCTGTTCTATTTCAAAATCGGTAAGTAATTTCACATTGTATTCAACCATCGTGTTCCCCTGCTTTTTTACTATCCGTGCATACCACTGTCCGGAGGGCAACTGAGTAATGTCTGTTCGTTCAGCCTCCCGATACTCCTCCATGATAAATTGGTTGGTCTCCTGATCTTTGCGGAACTGCAACTGTTTTACACAAATATAATCTCGATTAGGATCGACGTACCAGTCCCGACGCAAGCCCAATCCTTCATATCGAAGCAGGATACATCCAAGCGGCGTCTCCGGCTCACCTATTAATACTTTAATGGGTCCTACGTTACTCTTATATGGCCATTGGTTCCGGAGAGGTATAAGTGCATCAATCCAATCCTCCTCCCCCCCGCGGTATTCAACATTCAGTTTTGCCCCAGTTTCCTCTGAAGAATTTCGCAAATCATCACCTATATTATATGAATATTCATATTCACCATCAAAAATACACAAATTTAAAAGAGTCAGATTATTGGAAGTCCACTGACGTATCTGTTTACTGTTTTCCGGAAGCTTGAGGACAAACAAACTATCCTGGTTATTATTTCTTTGGGTATATGATTCGCGACGAAATTTGTTGCCATAACGAAAGCTGATAGACATTCCGTTATCGCTCTTTCTAACAATACACATTTTATCCGGGAGCTGTCGCAGCGCTTGCTTGGCGGCATCTCTGACAGCCTTAGCAGCCGGTTCTGTAACGCCCCAATTTCTGACTACCTCCAAACCTTGTGGAGCATTAATATCATAAATGCTCGAAGGGCCGGTCTCGGGGAATGAAAAATCACCTGTATTGAACTTATCCGGCCTCGAATATTTACGAACTCGTATCGGTAAACGAGTCTCCGGATCCGCCCATACCTGTTGAGCCAACGAGCGAATACCAAGTGGCCCCACGTTATATGTGTCAAAACGGACAACTTTCTGGCCGTTGATAGAATCAGCAAATTTCTCAACAGTCTTATTAGCAAACTGTTCAATCCCGCGATCATCCCAGTCACCCACAGCGTACTCCCACGGCGTCTGAGGATAAGGCCGGATAGGAAAAGGCTCTTCGTGGATCTGCTGACCCCAATTGCTGTGATAAGCCCGCCATACACCGTTGACATGGTCGCGCATTCCAACATAGAAATTTCCATTGCGATTGTAAGTCAAAAAGCTTCGTCGATCGCGAAGATTAGCCCACTCTTTCATTCCATCTTCATAATTAATAAGTACCCAGGTCTTCGATTCTATCGACCTATGGACATCTGCTAATGTGATACTTGTTGGCCAGGCTATTAAAAACCAAAAAAACGCCCCTATCAAAAGGCACGCTGCAAGCCCGAGTCCCGATTTAACCAGTGATGGTATGAAAATAACAGACCTTAATAGCTTGACCTGCTCCATCTGTTCAATTTTCCGCATCCCAATGGTCGTAGTCGAAGGCCGGGATCTTAGTAGATCACCCAGACCTTCGAGCCTCTTTTCAATTTGTTTATCATGTTCTTTCATTTCGAAATCTCCTTCAGCAATTTGTGTAAACGTGCACGAGCACGCGAAAGCTGCATTGTTATTGTACCGACAGGACGTCCGGTCATTTTGCTAATCATCTTCGTTGAGTGACCGTCGAAATACCGAAGCATAATCACTACACGCTCATGCTTGGGCAAACGCATTACTGCTTCAAGAAGCATTCTATTTGGTTCATCAATTCTGCCATCGTTGGACACCGAACTTGCTTCGATTTCACGCTGTCTCGCATCATTTACTTTTGACATACTGCGACAAATTTGTATCGCTTGATGCTTGGCAATTTTTCGAATCCATGGACCAAAAGACGACCCCTTTCGCAATCCACCCAATTTCCTGTATGCAGTTACAAAAGATTCCTGTACTACATCCTGAGCAGCATGGTAATCACCAAGAACCGCCAGTGCCACCGCCTGGACAGAGCGCTCATGTCGCTCGAACAGACAACCGTATGCTTGCCGGTTACCATTTAAAACAGCCTTGACTAACTTAGAATCTGATTGCGTATTCACTTTTTATCCTTGAGATAACGCGTTTCTCTATCTTATAGAGGCTTATAGGCGCAATTTTACAACAGAGAATCAAATTTTTTTAATATTTCGTTTTTTAGAAGCGGACAACAGAGAAACCCAATTGCCTGATTCATCTTGGTTAAGACCGGATGTGAATTATTTGTTTTTTCTTGCGAGCACCTCACCTGATACTCAGGATGTATGTAAAATAAACTAAGATATTGGCTGAATCGCGTTAACATCTTTTTATTACAATACTTACAGATAATATCGTGCCGAACGCGATTACTTAGTTCATTAGGAGCCCTTGCCCTAGCCTGAAAATTCACTTCGATTGGTTTGAACTTACCGGTATTTAGAGTGAGTTCAAAAGTTGTCAGTGCGACACAAAGGAGTACTATATCACACTTGGTAGGACTTGAGTCTCTGTTAATTTGGTCTCATGTATTATAGACCCGAGGCTCAAGTTCCTTATTTTTCTCTTAATGACGCTATTCTCTCGTTAATTTCATTAATGCTGAATCTTTTCGCTTGCACAATGCGTTTGCTGTCTGTCAGGATATTGAGAGTCATTTCCTTCACAGCCTGTCGCAAGTCTTACTTTAGCATAATTTCATAATCCCGGATAACTTTATTAGCAGGATCCGATTGCCAAGTTTCTCTTTCATCTGCCTTTTCGGCTATGGGCATAATCACTAACAATCTCAAGTTCCACAGTCTTGCCGACCGTAATGGTTACCAGTTTCGGTGAAGAGGCTTCTCCCTCTCGCATTGGATTCGGTTTGGCGATAACAACGTATTCACCAGGCGGCACGCCTTTGAACTCGAAACCGCCGTCTTTCTTACATTGCATGGATCCACCCCAGGTTCCAATTTTCGCGCCCTGCTTAGGCCCAATGTCTACCATGAACACTCGTTCCGGCGCCCTGCCATCCCTGCCGACAACCCTACCGCTCACCGTGCCCGTGCCGGTCACTACAATCTTAATGACATCGGGTTCACGCCAAGGTTTTAAGGAAACTTCGTATATGTCGGAGATAGATGTCACCTGATGCAGCGATGGTGCTCGACACCGTACGTGAATGAAACCTCCTGGCACAGAGTTAAGCTCGAAGCGTCCCTCTTCATTCGTTGTCGCATTTGGATCGACTAAACATTTGTAGCCGTAACCGTCAATCCCTATCATTTCCTTTGCGTAAACTTTGACGCCGGGAACCGGATTTCCTTCAGTATCTTGAACCACTCCCTTGCAGGAAGCCGTCTTCGTTAGAAGTGCGTCAAATTCAAAGTAGGTGCGTCCGTTGCGATTGTGATAAATACCAACGTTGCGACCGGCATAGCTATCTGCGCTTACTTGTATCTCATAGTATCCTTCAGGGATGGCTTGTAGCTTGAAAAAGCCATCTTTATCTGTTTTAGTTCGGACCGCCTCTTCCCACTGTCGCGGCTCGGTTCGTTTTACAAGGATGACATCGGCACCGGAAATTACCTGATGTGTCGCCATGTCGAATACACTGCCTCTAATGAAACCGCCGGCATACACACTCACAGGTGCAGCTTCTGCACGTTTGTCGATCACTCCGACATTAGGCGGAACCTCAACGGCTTCCCAGTTGATTTTACTCTCGCCGCCGGTATAAACATCAATCCGGGGCTGTGGCACGGGCTGCCGGAAGTTAGGATGATCCGGATCAAAACTTTGCTTAGAATTGCTAAAAAGGCTGTGGAAACTCTCCGGGACCCAAACCGTGAAGGTCCACACAACCATACGTCCGTCTTTAGCCGCCTCCTTGCCCGGGCGTTTGGGCAAAGCATCCCTTTTCCAATCATGCACAACAAGCAGGAGTGGCTTGTCATCCATAATCCAGGTTATTTGGCCGTCAAGGGATATAAGAGACCGCCTTGCTATTCTGGGAGCTCGAATCGCGTCAAATTTCTGCAACGCTTCATTGAATTCGGTGGTATCTTTGCAGCTATACTGAAAGTAAAACTCTCCGCCGCCGAATGGAGGTCCCACCATATAACCCAGACGGCTGGGTAAATTCGTTACCTCCTCAGTACCAGTCGGCCAACCCATGTTCGTAACAGGTTTGTTTCCGGCGCTCCATGTGATTAGGGCGTAGACCGTAGTAGGCAGCGGCCACATCATGCAGAGAATAGATAAGAAACCTAAAACTTTTAGCATTCTTCGCATCATCATTCTGATCTCCTTTCTCATTGTCTGACTTTACATTTTGGACTGATTCAGCCGGTTACACCGAATGATAAGTCACCCGCTGTAAATATTAAGATAATCTGACATTTTCCATTTAAACTGCTTAAAAACATTTTTATGCTTATACAATAGTCATATAACAGCTTCACCTATGAAACAGACGCCAAAGGCACAAATTCGTTACAGTAATATTAAAAAAGTGTATAATTTCTTATAATTTATGCAACAATTGGATTCATGGCTGTAATTCATGAGGACAAAAACACTTCGATAAGGCTTTGTATCTTCAAAGTCTATTCACTTTTGTCTTAACATCGTTATTTTCTCATTGAGTTCGTTCGGCCCAAAGCCTTCCGATCGCACAAAGTGGTTGTCATCCGTTAGGATGAGCCAGGGAAGTGAGCGGACGCCCCAGGTAAAACGGGTTTTCTCCTCATCGCCTTGAACCATTCCAACAGGGAAGGGAATATTGTTCTCCATCAACCATTTATTGAGTTTGTCTTCATTGACCTTAGAAGCCTGGACAGCGACGACAACAACATCTTTTGCCTTAAGCTCTTGTGCTTGTTCGGCGAGTCGCATGATGCAGTTTCGCGAAGGCCGCTGCTCCATATCGAAGAAGCAGACAAGAATCATCTTGTTTTCGGTAGCGATTGGTGAGAGGTCAATTTTTAAGTCTTTTAGTTCGGGCAATGGCTTGCCTGCTAACGAAACGTGAGGACTATGGACCCCCTCCTGTCCCAAAATAATCTTTATATTTTTATCGCCCCCCTTGGCTTCAAGAAAACCTGATCCTCCGGGTCTGCTACTAAAGTTTGCCTGAAGCCGGAGTGGACCTTTGCATATTCGGTCGATATGAAACCTGCCTTTTGCATTAGTTACTGTTACCCGCCGCGGCTGTCCTGCCGTCCTGCTGCCGTTGGGCCCTCTAAGAAAGATTGGTACTCCGGCAGCGGGCTCGTCCTCTGAATCAACAACTACTCCGGAAATAGATTGATTTGCCAGAGGCAAAACTATCGTATCTATCTCAACCGGCTTTGCCGGGTCATCTCCAAATGATATCTTGCTCAATCTTAGTGGGCCATAACCTTTGGCATTAACCTCGATACTGTAGCTAAAATCCGGTTGTGGTAGAGGGATCGAATCTATCCGGAAAAAACCCTTAGCATCTGTAAACACCAACTCACCAATATTTGTACTCCAGCCAGGAAGAGAAGCCCATAAACTGGCAGCCGCCATTGCTATCCCCTTGCCATTCTGATCGGTCACCTGCCCTCTCAATGTAAAAGCGGGCTTTAGCCTGATATCAACCGGCTGTGATTCCTCGTTGAATTCTACCAGACCTGCAAGATTGTCGTGCGCGTCCTGAGCTAATAGAAATTTTTTTCTTATACTATCTCTATTACGCCAACTGACTTCAAACCGTCCATCTGCAGTAGTGCGAACTGCCTGCTCGCAAACAGGTTTAGATGCAACTGCGACTGCTGCCACTGGTTGGTCGTTGTTATCGCGCACGGTACCCAAAACACTTGGATAGCGGTCCAATTGGATTTGATGCTTGGTAACTGTTTCTTTTCCTACCGTTATCGGTTCCGTGCTTCGATAATAGTTATACTTTCGACTGCCAGCGCTAATGCTGCATTTTCCTGTGGGCACACGAAGACTTGCGCTACCTCCGGCATCAGTAACGACTGATTTAACATAACCGGAATGTCTGCCAAAATTTGCCTCTTGTCGGACAAAAACCCATGATCCTTCAATCAGTTCATTCGTTTCGCCATCACGTACAACCACCTCAAGGATTGCTCCTTTGCCGACCGGTACTGTGACATCACTGACAGCCTGGCCTGTTTGGACCATGACCTTTACATCTTTGCCCACCCAATCAGCCATTCGGTCGCGCGGAGGGACGACCTGCAGGGAGAATGGTCCGTCTGGCAGCCCTTTGAAGCTGAATTGTCCGTTTTCGTCAGACAATGCGAGGGGAGGGCTAAAGTAGTGCGCATATCCTTTGTCCGGCCGGGCCAGTAGTTGAACACCTTCCACGGGATTTCCCATATCCTCATCAATAACCTGACCCTGGATTTTCGCTTCGGGGTATAGGACAATGTGAACATCAGTTCGCCCAGCGGCAAATTGGCTTCCAGCCACATCCGACAGGTCTGTATCCCAAAACGTCCAACAGCAGACTTTGCCCGGAGCCTCTACCCAGAAGTCAGCGCTGGCACCAGCAGGAATACTGTTGAAACTGAATCTGCCCCTGGGGTTTGTCGTGGCTGTGAACCAATCCTCTGGATCGTTAAATGTAACACCGTGCCGTCCTTGCTCGCTTTTCAAACACAGGTGCAGTTTGGCATTAGCAATCGCCTGACCTGTCTCATCGACGACTGTTCCTTCCAGCACTGTTGGCTTATCAAGCAGAATAGTAAAATCAATGTCGGCACTGTTGTAAGCTGCTTGTTCCCAGCCCAGCGACAGTCCCTGCTTTTTGGCCACTACCCAGACATTTCTTTTGTCCGTAACTTTCAACTCCAGGCTAAGCCTACCGTTTGCGCTAGTCTTTTCCTGTCCTAACACCTCCCAGCGGATTCGACCTTCTCCATAATCGTAGAATTGTTCATAACACAATACTTCGGCCCCACTGACCGGTTGGGCGTTAGAATCTACAATCCTGCATGTACAGATGTAGGATTTTGGCTGTTGGCCGAGTGCGGCAGTGGTCAAAAAAAGACAACCTGCTAATATGTAATTTTTCCACATGATACGTATCCTTCCTTCAATAACACTACTTATTTATTTTTGACAAGTAGGATTTTTTCATCGAGTTCAGACAGGTTGAGACCTTCTGCGGTGATAACATGTTTTTGGTTTGTTAGAATCAGCCAGAGAAGAGAATTAACGCCCCAATCAAATCTGGTCTTTTCTATATCTTCTTGAATCATTCCGAAGGTGAAGGGGATGTTGTATTTTGTTATCCATTCGCTGAGTTCCTTTTCCTCAATATTGGAAGCATGGACAGCAACTACGACGATATCTTTTGCCTTAAGCTCTTGTGCTCTTTTGCTTAGTTGCATGATGCAGTTTCGCGAAGGCCGCTGCTGCATATCAAAAAAGCAGACAAGGAGCATCTTGTTTTCGGTAGCGATTGGTGAGAGGTCAATTTTTAAGTCTTTCAGGTCAGGTAATGGTTTGTCTATAAGTGATGGACTGAAGATGAGCTTTTGGCCCAGAACCACCCTGACATTCTCGTTGCCTCCATAGGCCCAAGTCTGGCTGCTCTGCTGCTGTGGTAGTGGTGACCGTGCATAAATCCGCAGAGGTTCTTTGCATATGCCTGTAATGCGGAATTGGCCTTGTGAGTCGGTAAGTGTTTTACCGCAAGGCGACTGGCTAAAACTTCTGATTCTGGGGCCAAAGACTGAGACCAGTGCACCAGTTACTGGTTGGTCGTTCGAGTCCAGTACAACTCCTGAAATAACTTTGTTTGCCGGCTGTAATGCAATCGGTTCTATTTGTATTGGTTTGGTAGTATCGTCATGAAATGGAATATGTTTAACTATAGTGTGACCGAATCCCTCGGCGCATAAATCAATTACATATTTCGGTTCATCTTCATCTGGAAGCGGAACCGAACGAATGGAATAAACGCCGTTGCTATCAGTGGTTACCTCTGTGAATACCGTTCCATATCGACCCTGTCGAAGTTTTACGTAAGCCGCAGGAATATTTTTGCCTGAAGGATCGGTAACACGTCCGGTTATGATGTAGGCTGGCTTGAGGATTATTTGTCCGTGGAGCCGGCCTGATCTCGTGGGATCACGAAGTGTCCCGAAAGCGGCCAAGCCTGACTGTACGTGCCGAGTCAATACCTTATTTCTCGAAGGTAAACGGGAAATGAAGCAGGGCATATCGCTGCTGTTAAACTGACCATTGACATCTGTTAGAGCGCGGGGTCCATAACTAGTTCCCATAATGGAAGCGCCGGAAAGTTTGTGTCCTTGTTCATCCAATACTTCTCCGGACATGGTGTATGCAGTACGGGATAGAGACACCTCGTGCCGGAGTGTTTGACCCGGTTCGAGCTGAACCTTCTGGGGCTGAAACGTTACTCCATGACCGAATTTGAAGAGTTTAACCTCACATTCTCCCGGTGGAGCATAAAATCTAACCAGACCTTTGGTGTTTGTAGTTTTTAGTTGACTGTACGAGGTGTATTTTGTCTCAGTGTGTTCCTGTGTGACGGTAACATATGAATTTTCAATAGGATTTCCTTTTTCTGCATCATACACAATCACCTCAAGCGGGCATCCTGCTAAGTCGACTTTTACATCACGTATGGTTTTTCCGGCTTCTACTGTTACAGTGATGTTTGCTGATCCTTGTTTATCAGACATTGTCTGCAACAGATGTTTTCCCGGTGCTAATCCTGTAATTACAAATTTGCCGTTCGAGTCCGTGTAAATTTGGTCCTGATAGTTTTGCCGATTTGGGTGACTCATGGGTCTTGCCAGTAATTGAACACCAGTTACGGATTCGCCTGTTTCCTGCTTAACTACCTGGCCTTTAATGCAGGCCTCAGGTGGTAGTACGATGCGGATGTCGGTACGTCCGGCGGTGAACTGCTCACCTTGGCGCAGACCAGAATCACAAGTTGTCCAAATTAAAGCTCTACCCGATGCCTCAGCTCCAAAATCCGCAGTTGCGCCTTCGGGAATATTATCGAAGAGGAATTCTCCGTTGACGTCTGTCCGGATAGTAAACCAGCCTTCAGGAACAAGCGGGGTAATCTCCTGATACTGCATCATCATTTCTTTCTTCAGACATATCCTTACCTTGGCACCCGGCACAGGCCGTCCGATTTCATCAACAACGATGCCCTTGAACTGGCTCGGTCTGCCGAGCCGAATAATGTTTTCACCAGAACGGTCGATGCTCCTCCATCCAAGTGCCAGGCTTGGTTTGCCTGCGATCAAGTAGGTAGGAGAGAAAGGCTTTGTTTCGACCTGAAGAGAGAACCGGCCATCAGAGGTTGTATGCGTACGCCCAATAAACTCATGGTCACATGGGCTATATGAGCCCCGCGATAAGTTGTATTTTCCCAGCTTATATCGGAGTTGGTAGCAGACCACTTCAGCATCTGTCACCGGCCGGGCATTGTAATCGATTACCCTGCCGGTGCAGGTTATTTTCTTAACCTCATCGGCGATTGAATTATTAATGATGCTGGTCAGAAGTAACAAACGCAAAATTGGAATCCAATTTATGCGCATAGGAATTCTCCTTTTGCGGCTCCTACCGCCAGTCAATTGCTGGTCCCTCATTTGAGTTGTTATTTTGATTTTGTCACACGGATGACTAATGTGGCTGCTATGGCAGCTATAACGACAATGACAAGAATCAATATCCGGTTTGCGCCCTTACCGAGTTTTTTGCCGGTAAAAATCTTTGTAATATCGGCCTGCGAGAGGGCATAGTTGTAGATGCGGGCATCGTCGATGATTCCGCCGAAATGATCGCCATACAACGAATGCCTTCCAAGTTTCAGGGTCGTATTTTCAGTGTCCGGTTCACCCGAGGGGGTAGAATTATTCGTGATTAAGATACCGTTTTTGTATGACTTGAATTCTTCTCCATCATAAGTCGCAGCAAGATGATACCATGTATTGGCCTGTAAATCCCCGAAGCTTGCAGCATACCATGTGTCTGCAACCTGCATTCCCGCCGTTCCGCGGAAATCATCGAATGAATGGTTCCAGTTAATATGATAATTCTTATTCCGGTGAAGCGGTCCGCTTGGTACCTCTGATGAAGGCACAGCCGGACTGTTTACCCAGACGGCTACAGTCCAGGCAGGCAGGTCGGTTGCGTAATTAGTCTCAACATAGTCATCGACGCCGTCGAGCTTCAATGCCCCGCCGAATTTTCCGCCTGACGACAGCCACTGGGGGTCACCAACGAGCGTGCCGATAAGGTTATTGCCGGACGAATCAGCGGCGCTGCTGCCTTCGGTCTCATCCAGCTTCCACCGGGCGATGAGTGTGTGTAATGCTGTTGAGATTTTAGTTGATATTGTTATAGTGTATGGTTCACTTTGAACTTTAAAAGGAGCGCCGATATCCACGGTTGCTATAAATGGTCCTTTTACATTTTTTGGCTCTCGCCACGAGAGCGAACAGGTGCCGCCTCAGCCATATTCGAAGCTAAAGGTTCTCTCGTATGAGCCGTCTTTGCTTTTAATATGCAGTTTTGGGGCCGGCGGTTGGCTACCATTACGGATCAATTCGATATGCTCGTCGAGCCGCCCTCCAAGATTCTGGCTAAATGAGTATCCTGAATCCTTTTTGTTTACCTCCAGCCTGGATACTATCGGCTCACCAATCGAAAGCCCGGTTTCTTTGTCGGCGAAAATTTCGAAGTCACCTTTCTGAGAGGTCCCACTGCCTTGCAGCTTCCATTTTTTGCCCTTTTCGTCTTCGTGTTCGAGAGCCCACTGATTTATACGATATCTCCCGACCGGCAGCGGGCCGGAGCCATTTTCCAGTTTAAGCTTAAATAATCCGTTCTCACCTCCTGCTGAAAACTCCGTAATAGTCTGCGGCAGTCGAATATTTCCAAATTTTACGTCCTCGGCCTTGATGAGTTTTATGCAGGCGCCATCCCGAGCAATTTCCGGCCGGTACAGCGCATCGTCGATCTCAATGAAGTTGCCGACATATCGAGTGTCTTGATCGCCTTTTTTGCCGATTCGAATACGGTCGCACTCGGCGGCGTTAAGCGATTTATCATTAAATGTCCCGTTTACATTGTAGTCGATTAGGACGCAGTGCTTTTTTGTGCCTGCTAAGTCAATTGTTCCCTCATACCAGCCTGCTGATCTTATATACAGATATCGTCGGCCGCTATAGTTATAAAACTCAATGTTCAGGTGGTAAGTAATCGGGCCGTCTTCACCTTCGAAAATCACCTTTATCGGCCCGAATTTAGTTCGGCGGCTGTCGCGGTAGTCAAGTTCGTAAGATTTTACGGCAGATTCGTCGGTAAGATTACTATTTGCGTTCGAGTCGATATAAATTAAATCATAAGGTTGGCCGGTTTTGTTCTGACGGTCAAAAGCCATCCATAGGCCGCCGGGGGTAACCATAGGACTAGGCCAGAAGGCAAAAAATGGTTCGTCGCATATAAAATCAGGAAACTGAATATTCGTTGGCTTGTCAGATGTGACTTCCGGGGTTGACGTTCCCATATCACTGACTATTCGCTGTGCCTGGCGTTCTGAGTGATATTGCAGCCATTGCTCATCCTGTGCTTGGGCCGGTGGAGTAAGTAAAAGCAGGGTGATTGCCACGGCGAGACAAATATAGGTTTTAGTTCCCATTTTTCAGAACCTCCAAATAAGGTTAATTATTTGGTCAAACTGAAAGCCCATTGTAAACTCGCGATATAAGATTAGACTTTGATTTATGGGAAAAGTTACAATTTTTTTGTGCTTTTATTAATTTTTTATGTAAGTATTTACTGTATCAGCGTTTCTGAGACAGAACCACCGTCTTCAGATATTTCTTGGTGTGGACTTTGCTGCTTAGAGGATAGGTTGGCATTAGAATGCGCAGCAGTTGTCGGCATCGACTTGGGACACAAACAGGCACAAAATCTCTCACGGAAAAATGGATTCGTAAATCCCAAAATCATGAAAGGCAAATTGAACACATACAAACACAGCCCAAAAATCAGTCCAACTAAGGTAAGCATTAACATCGCCTCAAGGATATCAGGTCCTGGCCCCGAAGACATGATGAAAGTGCCAACAATGAAGAATCCGAACGTGGTACACAAACTGCCGAGAAGTGTCCACAGGGCCAGCCACAGCATAAAGCACAAAGGACGGTACTTCCATTTGCACAGCTTGCCTGCTATAGTTGTTGCGCCAAGGATCGTAATAGCCAGGAAAGCAAAGAGAGCCAGAAAGAGAACCACCTCATTCGAAAATTCCGTGGAGTAGGATAAAGTGCCTAAATATGCAACTGCCACTATAATCCCAAAAGACAGTAAAAATCGGACAAAACCCCTAAACCTCTCAAAATAGTTCACGACCAGCCACAATACCGCTATGCCCACAGCTATAGAGTGAAATACTGTATCGAACTGAGATGCAGATGAGGAAGGCATGCCTGAGGCTTTTTTGAACACCAGCCAGAGCAGATTCACAATCACGAGAGGGACGAAGATCAACAGAATACGCGAATCACGGTTTGCTTTAGGAAGCACAATTGCGAGGATTAACGCCAGCCAAATAACAAATCCAGGTGCAGAGTATGACCACTTCCAATCAAAGTTTACCGCCTCGCCCTTTTGCGGTTCCGCATCGCCAAGGTCTGCAGAAGGCACAATCATTAGCTGGCCAAACGTCGTTAAGGGTACTCGCCACGAGTACTGGCATGTGCCGCCTCAGCCATACTCGAACTTGTCTGAGGCGATTTCTTTATCTCCTTTATAGACAGTAAATGTCGGTGGTTTGCTTCTGTCTGAACTGCTATATTTTTCCCCGCCCACTCCGAGTAATTCATAATTCATTACTAAATTGCGTCCTTGCCGGTTTACTTTGATGGTCTGCTTCAAGGGCGCACCTATCTTCAGAGTCGCCGGTTCATCCGAGGTAACACTTGCCAGGTGACGCTTTGGACCTTTCGACGCATAACAGATGTATCCACCTTCGAGATGAACCTCATGCAGATAGTATTTGCCTGTCGGCAGCTTTATGATTTGCTCCGGCCGGCGAAATTCCTCCCTCTCATTGTTGTCCTCTCGTCGCAGGATCAGACGCTGGATAGATTTTCCCTCGAGTTTTAGTTCTCCTGTGGTCGGGTCCTGCTTATTAGTCTCCCGCACCTGGGACAGGCATACTGCTGTCATCCACAGGAGCGAAGTGGCGATAAGTAGATTTACTAATTTGTATTTTGCACTCTGAGCGAATATCATTTTTTCGTACCTGTCCCGCTGTTCATCTATTTAATATTATAGACGCTCAGTGGTCTTTCGCGTTACAAAAAAATAAAAAAATTCCTTTTCCTTGTTGGTGTGTCTCAAATGGCATCCTGTAACGGCTTCACCGGTTCCTAACTACTTCTTCAGGACAATCTGATAGCGAACTATATCAACCACATCTCCTCCCTCCGGTATCTGCGACTGCAAGACAGCCCCCGTGGCAGTGCGGTTGTACCCGAAGGCCTTGTCATTCATAACATCCATCGGAAGTTCGAGGTCGCTTATGTCACTTAGCTTCTCCGGCAGTTGTCCGTTGTGTGTGGCTGCATAACTGCGTATTGCCTCCACACACTGCATCGCATTCAAGTTGTTCTGCAATCTCTTTGCTATGAATAGCATTCTGTCATGAGCAGGCTTTAATTGTTTTTCAAACTGTCTTCGGACAAGAAAGTTATAATTTTTTAGATTTGCTCTCTCGATCTCTATTATATTTTTCACGTCTGCAAACGGCCTCGGCAGATTGGCCAAGGCCCGGTACAGGTTCGGCGAGTCTTTGCCCTGTATGAACAGTTCAACTTCTTTACACATTAACGCGCCAATCGCCGTTCCAACCAGGACCTGGATACCGGTAGGCGACTGCCCCAGGTGTCTGGCCATCCCGAATGCCGTCTGCATTACGAGCAGAGCCCTGTCGTACTGTCCGTGAACAATTTCCATTCTTGCCCACAGCTCGAGCAAAAAGGCCAGACTGCGGTATTCACTCTGATCCGGGGGCATTGTCCCCGGCTTATATTTGGGCCAATTGCACTGCTTGCATCTTGTCGCTTCTGACAAGAGTTTCAGGCTCTCCATATGTTTCTGTATTGTTTCTGTAACCTGCCTGGCCGGCAGTTGCTCAGGCGGCAATTTTAACCACTCCCGTATCTGCTTGTCCTGTTTGCGGCCTCTTGGTAACACCTGAATGGCTTTTTCGTAAAGTGGCACCGCATCGGCATCGGTCTGCTCATCAACTTTCGGAAGAAGTTGATATTTCTGTGCAGACTCAGGAGCTTTCGCCGGATTGACTGCCAGCTCAAGCGGACCTGAAGCGAAGCGACGCGCGTTTGCGGGGATAATAATAAGTGATAGAATAACAATACAAAAGAAAGTGCGTTTCATAATAAATCTCCTAAAGATCAAGTTCATTTTCATCTCTACAAATAACCAGCCAATGGCCAATATAAATCAACATTCGTTCATTTCTTGACCGCCTCATGGATTACCTCATTTACTTTGTTTCCTTTGGAATACCAAATGACATGAGATAGACTTTGTTATCTCTGAGTTTTAATCCCATGCCTTTACTTCGATACGCTATAGTTACATCTCCTTGTCGAGTCGTTCGACGTGTTGGCTCACCATAGACTTTAACAATCTCTTGTTCAGAAGAGCCTATGCCGATCCCCTCCGCTGTTTGTAAACGGCATTGTTGTACATGGCGTGTACCTGGACTTTTTACATCACCACCCTGAAAGGAATAAACCTTTCCCTCACGGGTCACAACTGCCAATCCGGTGTATTGATAAAGCCAATCACCCATCATAAAATCCGGTTTTCCAAGGATCTTGGTCACCTTGTCACTCGAATCTCCGAAGTGTAGTTCTCCGATACCCACGCCTGGCTGGATTATGAATTTTTCCTCATCGATATCCTCCGGCTCCGGGGCGGGGCCCAACCCAAACAGGGATTCGTCAATCTCAGCGTCAAAATCAAAATCTCTTAACAAGAGAATATCTCCCTCATTTTCTCCTGTCAAATCCTTTATCTCCATAGTCACCTCATGGGGCAAGGCCGTTGAGGCGTTCGCCCAGATTGTGTAAATGACGGCGCCTTTTTTCTTGAGAACTTCCAACACCTTTTCAACACGGTAACCTATGACCTCAATGCCGTCCTTTGTGGCTTCACCAAGTGACTGTTCCGTCCCATCTACCAATCCCCATAGTGTTTCGACGGGGCCGAACAGGAAATTCTGTTGGCTTTGATATAGATTTGGGTCATCATGAGCCTCTTTGGGTATTTGGGCTTCGCCAAGGTCTTTGCCTGAAGTTGTCACCCATCGTATCTTGTGGTTGATGGCATCTACTACAATCGCGAGTCCCTGCCATTGATCTTCCGGCATGTCCCAACGAATCAATCCCGGTTGCAGGACCATGCCGTGTCCGATCTTTTTCAGCTTACCCTCTCCGTGCCTGAACCAATAGGTAAAAGTGTAGCCCCGCTGCTGGATGTTCTCCAAAATGTCGGCGAATGCGACGCCGGACTTATCCATGAGACTAACACTACCAAGAATAACTGCCAACAAAACCATTGCGGCAGCGGCACACTTGATCCAGGGCGCTCGTGCTCGTTCGTATTCGGTGGGTGTTTCGACTTGCTGCAAAAGCCGGTTCAACACATCTGCCTTTCGTTCGGCCGGCATATGCAGTTTCAGATCAGTGCATTTGAATAGCTTATTCAGGTTATGGTCTAAGTAATCTTGTCTTTTCATGATTGACCCCCTTGGCAAATGCCCGAATCACCCAATCGTAAGAATGCCTCCTTGAATGCTTGCCTGGCCCTGTGCAGCAGTACTTTCACAGCTCCCTCGGATTTGTTTACCTTCGAAGCAATGTCTCTGAGCGATAAGCCGCGATGGTAATAGAGCGTTAGAATTGTCCGATAGTTGCCCGGAATACTGGCCAGCGTCGCGCAGACAAGATCGTGCGTCTCCTTTTTCTCAAGTATGTCTTGCGGCAGCGGCTCTGTTGCCAGCCGCTCAAAGCAGGCCAGAAGTTCCTTGTCAGCATTGCTCTGGATCTGGTCCAGGGATACCATGCTCCTGGTCTTTAGTGCCCTGGATATGAAATTTCGGCTCAAAGTCGTAAGCCATACTTCCATAGAACCTCTCTCGGGATCGTACTGTTCGATTTGAGTCAACGCATCCAGGAAAGTCTCTTGGACAACATCTGAGGCTACATGCTCATCTTTTCCAACACGGTAATAAACAAAAGTGTAAACACTGTCCGCAAACCGTTCGAACCATGCCTTTACTGCATCAGGGTCTTTGTCATGGAGTAATTCAATAGCTTCATTGTCAAAAAAGTGTCCCATCAAAGTATAATGTATGCAAGAGCCGAATTGGTTACACGAAAAAAATGAATGCGACCATAAAAACTTATCCGAGCAAGCAAAGCCACGGTTTCCCAGAGTTCTCTGTTCGCAACAGGATTGGGGGATTTTGGATTGCTGGCGAACTTGAGTGAAATTATCACTTTTTTAGTGTTCGGGTATAGGCAGGCCAAGTTCGGTTAGGACCTTTTTCATGTCCTCCCAGACCCTTCTGCGGTTTTCCTGTGAATAATTTCGCAGCAGATAGGCGGGATGATATGTTGCCATAAGCTTAACAGGGGGTCTGTTGATGCCGGCGTAGTATTCAAGGAATTGGCCTCGCAACTGGCCTATCGATTTGGTGGTGTTCAAAAGTGTTCTGGCGGCGTGGGCGCCCAGAGCTACGATGATTTCAGGATTTATTATCTCAATCTGCCTTTGAAGATAAGGCAGGCAGCTAATTATCTCATCTGCGCGAGGGTCGCGATTGTCGGGCGGACGACACTTCAGGATGTTGCCTATATAAACATCGCTTCGTTCAAGGCCGCAGGCAGCGATTATCTTATCCAGTAGCTGCCCCGCTCTTCCGACGAAAGGCCGGCCTTGCGCATCTTCGTCGGCTCCGGGTCCTTCACCGACAAACATAATTTGGGCGCTGGGATTTCCTTCGCCGGGGACTGCGTTTGTTCGTAATGATCCCAGGCCACATTTCCGACACTGGTTAACTTCTTCGGCGATTTTTTCAAGCTCGGCGGCTTTTTCGGCGGTGGTCATATCATTATCTTCCTTTTGTTGCGGTTCGTCAGTTCCGGTTTTACCTTTGAGAGTAAAGCCGGAAAAAAACTGCTCCATCTCAAGATGCTGACGAACGACTTTATCAATGTCCACATCTTTTCTCATCGCAGCGAATTGTAACGGCCTCTTGAGAATTACGCAATAAAAAAGGGCGTCTACTATACTACAGCAAACGCCCTTGCTGAATCTATAAGCTTTTTTGTTATACGAGTCCCTGGTCGAGCATTGCATCGGCGACTTTGGTAAAGCCTGCGATATTTGCTCCCATAACCAGGTTGCCGGGCTGTCCATATTCTTTAGCAGAGTCGTAGGATTGTTTGTGGATGGCTATTATAATGTTATGTAGATGCTCGTCAACCTCTTCACGAGTCCAGGACAGCCGTTGTGAGTTTTGCGACATCTCCAGGCCGGAGGTAGCAACACCACCGGCGTTTGCTGCCTTGCCGGGACCGTAAAGTATCTTTTGGGCGAGGAATTGTTCAATAGCCTCGGGTGTGCTCGGCATATTGGCTCCTTCTGCGACAAGAATGCAGCCGTTCTTAAGAAGTGTTTTTGCATCCTCACCGTCAATTTCGTTCTGGGTCGCACTTGGGAAGGCGCAGTCGCATTTAATGTCCCAGGGCCTCTTGCCCTCACGATACTCGACACCGAACTTATCGGCGTATTCCTTAATGCGTTCGCGCCGCACGTTTTTCAGCTCCAGGACAAAGGCCAGTTTCTCTGCGTCAATTCCGTCAGGGTCATAGATTGTACCGTTGGAATCGGAGAGACTGACGGCCTTTGCACCGAGCTGGGCAAGTTTTTCTACTGTGTACTGAGCGACGTTACCGGAGCCGGAGACGGTACAGACTTTACCCTCGAAGCTCTCATTGCGGCTCTTCAGCATTTCCTCGGCAAAGTACACACAGCCGTATCCGGTGGCTTCGGTACGAATGAGTGAGCCGCCCCAGTTCAGTGCTTTACCGGTCAAAACGCCGGTAAACTCATTGCGAAGACGTTTATATTGGCCGAACATAAAACCGATTTCGCGTCCGCCTACGCCTATGTCACCTGCAGGCACGTCGGTGTCGGGGCCAATATGACGGGAAAGCTCGGTCATAAAGCTCTGGCAAAAACGCATAACCTCATTGTCGCTTTTACCCTTGGGGTCAAAGTCTGATCCGCCTTTACCACCACCCATTGGCAGAGTAGTAAGGGCATTCTTGAAAATCTGCTCGAATCCGAGAAATTTAAGGATGCTTGCAGTAACGGTGGGATGGAATCTGAGGCCGCCTTTGTATGGGCCAAGTGCGCTGTTGAATTCAAAGCGAAATCCACGATTGATCTGGATGTTTCCCTTGTCATCCTGCCAGGGTACTCGGAACATAATCTGTCTTTCCGGCTCGACAATCCTCTCGAGGATTTTAGCATCGACATATTCCGGATGTCTTTCCAGTACAGGTCCCAAAGTGTCCAGAACCTCTTTTACGGCCTGAAGAAATTCTGGTTCGCCGGCATTACGTTTTTGGACCTGCTCGTAAGCGGCGTTAATAACAGTGTTTGCAGTCATTTAAGTCATCTCCGTTAAGAATCAATAATTTTCGTTTTTTCCAACTATTAAAATAAGTTAAACTAATAAAACACCTCATAATTGTGTTGCTAACAGCAAGAGTAAAACAATAAAATAACATACTTGAAAAGTGTAGTACAAGATATTAATGTTAATACATTCTATTAGAGTAGCTTATAATGCATATAGATATATTAAAAGTATTCTGTGATTTGGCAGATTTGAGAAGTTTCTCAAGAACCGCCGAAAAACACCTTTTAAGTCAATCTGCGGTCTCACAGCAGCTTGCTCAACTTGAACTTACTCATAAATGCCAGTTGATAAACCGCAAGAAAAGACCTATCGAGCTTACCAAGGCCGGACGGCTGCTTTACCAGGCATCTAAAGATATTCTTGACAGATACGAACAGCTTAAGACCGAACTTAATGCCTTGAGGAAGTCTTCTTCGAGCAGGGTAAACATAGCAGCTATTTTCAGTATCGGGATGCATACTTTACCGGACTACGTTAAGAAATTCATGGTCAGCTATCCGGATGTTAATGTCCATATTGAATACTTTAGTGCCAGCAGGATTTATGAGCTGGTTTTGTCGGGTAATGTCGATATCGGCCTTGTAGCTGTTCCAAAAAAAGACAAGAGGTTCGAAGTGTATGACTTTGAGGATGAGCCGCTGGTTATGGTCTGCAGTCCGAAACATCTGTTGTCAGACGAACAGCAGGTCGATATTCACAGACTTCAGTTTGAAAAATTCATTGCTTTCGAGAAAAGTGTTCCTACTCGGGCATGGATAGATGGTATTTTGGAGGGTTATAATGTTGTTGTCAGGCATGTGATGGAATTTGATAACATCGAAACGATCAAACGAGCCGTGGAAATAAATTCAGGGATAAGTATTTTACCTCAAACGGCAATTCTGCCTGAGCTGAACAGTGGAACAATAAAGGCAATTCCCTTTTCTAATGAAAAATTTGTTAGAACTACCGGAATAATTCTTCGTAAAGGTAAAATTATAGGCCAGGCTGGCCGATACTTTATTGAGCTGCTGCGAAAAAAACGTGAAACTTAAATATGTGGATTATAGGGCGTATAAACACATCCGCGAAGTACGACAGATGCAGATTAAAGCTGTAATATTTGATTTGGACGGCACGATAACCCAGCCTTTCTTCAATTTTGACGATATTCGGGAGGAAATAGGGTTAGCCAGAGATTCCGGGCCTGTGCTGGAGTCGATGGAAAAGATGACCTCTCAGCAGCGGCAGGATGCCGAGAAAATACTTCATTATCATGAGCAAAAAGCGGTAACAGAATCCAAACTTAATCCGAATGCCAAACAGACCCTTTCGGCACTTCGTGCAGCAGGTATTCGTATCGGGGTCTTGACGCGTAATAAGCGGGATAATGCCCTTGCTATCGCCCAAAAGCACGAGCTTCAATTCGATGCTGTTATCGGCCGGGAAGATGGGCCGGTCAAGCCCGATGCCTTCGGGGTCTTGCAGATATGTGAGCTATTCGCCGTGGAACCCCGGGAGACTATGCTGGTGGGCGATTACCTGTTCGATTTACTCTGTGCGAAGGCGGCGGGTGCTGTTGCAGTGCTTCTGGCCAATCACGACCAGGCCGACGAATTTGTCGAGCATGCGGATTTTTGTATTGAAGATATCAGCCGGATACTTGAAATTATCGATGGTAAAAAATAGCGATTAGAGAAAAAGGAAATCGGAATAATGAATAAACAAAGAGTTATCAAAGTTGTCATTATACTGTTATGGACGTTGAACGCCTGTTGTGCTTCTGATTGCTCTAAGGCTTGTGAATGCTCGGGAAATTCAGATACGAAGCAGCCGAAAGAGGAAAAAACTAATGAAGTCGATAAGGTCTTAAAAAATTTGAATCAGAAAACCTCGGAGCTTAAGTCCTTTCAGGCGCAGGTTGAGTATAGATTCATTCAGCCGCTGCTCGAATCAGAAAAGCTGCAGAAAGGTGTTTTTTATTATGCCAGGCTCGGCAACACTTCGAAGCTGAGGCTAAATTTTCAAACGAGTCAGATAGACGATGAAGAAGAAGAAAAATACGTTGAGGAATATATAGTGCTCGACGGCGCCTTTCTTACTCATCCCGGTCACCGGTTCAAAGGGATGTGGGCTGTGCAGATCGACTACGAAATGGAGGCAGTTAGGTATATTCAATTGGCCGAAGCGGGCGACCCGAATAAGCCGACTGATGTTTTTGATTTGATTAACAAGAATTTTCCAATGGTTGGTTTTTCCAGGATTGAAGATATCAAAAAGCAGTTTGAGATAACATTAATTGAGCAGAAAAAAACCGAGACGAAAGATTTTATTCAAGTACATTTGAAAGTTAAGCCGAATTCGATTTATAAAGATGACTACGTATATATTGATTTCTGGATTGACAGGAAATTAGGCCTGCCGGCCAAAATAGTAACGGTTTCGACCGAGCCGGCTACCGAGCCGGTAGAATTGAAGGATGTTTCCGAGATAAAATTTCTCAAGACGGAGTTTAACAAAAAAATAGACAGGAAGGTTTTCGACTTTAAGATACCCGCAGGTTTCGATGAGCCGGACATACGACCGTTACCGAAAAAGGGCGAACGAAAATAACATGAGTTCAGTAACAATTGCCGACAAGGCTTTTCAGAAGCTGATAACAAAACGTGCCCGGACATTGCTTGGCCTTGCCAGATATCTGTCACAATGCAAATCGAACGATAAAATTCTGATACGTCCGTTTCTGGGCCAGTTGCTTTCACAGTCCATGCAGATTGAGGAGCTTCTCGACGCCTACGATGCAGGCAATAACTGCCGCTGGTGTTCGTTCAGGTCACTGACGGCCGCAATGAAGCTTTTTTCTGATGTCAGTTATGAGCTGCTCCACATTCAACATTCATTGCCTGCGTACCGGCTGTTGCCGATTGTGCTTGATTTCATAAAGGCCACCGAAGAAGCTCTTGAGTTTTCCGGCACCATACTTTCGCGGGCGGGAAAGCAAATGATCAGCAGGGCCTGTCAGCTTAACCTTGCGATTCCGCAGGGAGCCTTACGAGAGAAATCTTACACGGAAGATCTGCCTGCCGGCCGGCTGCCGCACGACTGCGGCACGCGCAGGATAGAAACAGTCTCCGAGACAGTTACTTTACTTGCCACGGCCTTTCTGAACCTGGCTGCTGAAAGTAAAGACGTTCGCGCTGCCAGTCAGGCCAAGCCTGAAGAATACGCTTCCTTTGTTCTGGACTCGGTCAGTGAGGAAAAGTTACGAAGTCTCGAGCTTCGATTCCACAATCTTCAGTCACTATACGACACCTATGTCTCAGGTACTGAAGCGGAAGATTTGGATACAGACTTGCCTGTTTTGAGAGGTCATATAAGCGTCGTTTTTCATTTACTGAAAACAGCCACATCATTTGCTCACTATTACGAGCGGCATGTTAATAAGGAGCTGTGCGATTCACCAACACGGTTTGAGCCATTGGTAAAAGCCGAGGAGCTGCTGATGGTCCTGATGAACTACTCGGTTAAGAGCATTAGTCTGTACATTGATTGTGCCGAACATCTGTGTCAGAGGATGCTTAAGCGATATGCTGAGGTTGACCGAATCGAGGTGTCCGTTCCGCCATATCGCGGCTTCCATGTTCGCCCATCCACTCTGATTTCCAAACTTGTCCTGCATTATGGCAGTGAAGTTCGAATGCAGATGGACGACGAGGATTACGATGCCGGCTCACCACTGGAGCTGTTCCGTGCCAACGAGAAGGTAAATGCGCAAAAACGAAGGTGGCTGGCCTCGGAAATCGTCCATCTTAATATTATCAGAGAACAGCAGCAGGCGGGCCGGAGCAATATAGATCCCGTCGTTCGCAGTGTCGTACTAACGTTGGCTGAGCGAGGGAAACTAATCCTGTACGAGCAGCCTCTGCAGTTGCCGCAAGAGCCCACTGGAAAGGAAGGAACGCTCCTTGAGAGGGTTACTGACGAAATGGCCCGGTTGCTGGCAATGGGTAAAATCGATGTGGATGCCAATCTGACTACAACCTTTATCGGGGACAAGCGGGTCCTGGCTGATATAAATTTGTTGGCAGAGTCCGGATATGGCGAGGACAATTTCGGCAACAATGTTCCTCTGCCTGAAAAACTTGAGTACTTGCGTCGATAAAAAGGAAGGGGTAAAAATGCCAAAAGGTATAGTTATCTATTACTCGAGAACAGGTAATACGAAAGAGATGGCCGAGATAATAGCAAGGGCTATGAATAAGACTGATTTGCCTACCGAATGCAGGTCTGTCAGCGATGTAGAAGCTAATGAAGTGTTCGGTTATGATGCAATAGTAATCGGCTCTCCAACATACTACGGCCAAATGGCGGCGCAGATTAAGCAGTTGATAGATGATTTGGTAGGCAGGCACGGCAAGCTTGACGGTAAAGTGGGGGCGGCGTTTACCAGTTCGGCAAATATCGGCGGTGGTAATGAGACCACGATTATGGGTATAATAGAGGCTATGCTTATCAGCGGAATGGTCGTACAGGGCGATCCGAAAGGTGACCACTATGGACCGGTTTCCATTAGCAAGCCCGACAAGCGGGTAGAAAAACAATGTCAGCGCTGTGGCCGGAGAGTGGCAAAACTGACCAATAAAATGATGGCCTGACAGGCTAATGCTTCGTTTTGAGAGGTATTTCCGGGTTATCTAATGCCACTTATGACGGGAAAAACCCTAAAATCATTAAAAAAATAAATATCGTTTTTTTTAAAAAAAAGGCATTTTTCTTTGACAAAACAGTAATGCACAGTTAAGTTTTTACCGATTCTAATCGAAAAAACGGCAATTTAATCCACAAAGTGGAGGAATCTTAAATGCAAGAGTATGAAGACCTGAAAATGCTGGTTGCTGAAGTTGAACACGATATCAGCAAAGCCGAGGGTGGAAATAAGGCTGCCGGAACGCGGGTTCGCAAGCAAATGCAAAAAGTCAAACAGGCTGCTCAAGTTGTTCGCAACCGCGTTCTTGAAATCAGATCGGCCCAATAACCATCACAAGTATTGGTAAATGCTTGTATAATTATGCATCATGCGTTGCGCATGGTGCGCATTGAAGTATTGCGTATGAACAGTTCAGAGATAATACGCAATATGTGAGCGCGGACAGTTTTTTTAAGGACAAGAATGCCCCCTCCCTTATTATTTGATTTGTCGTCAATAGATCTTCAGGCCGAACCTGTATTCGACAGGGAAGCAATTTGCCAGGTAAATCCTCAGCGATTTGAGATGCAGCATCTTGATGGTATCCTTTGGTGTGATAAGGACAAACGTTTGATTTTAGGCTATAAAGATGTAACCGATGATGAATTCTGGATTCGCGGGCACATCCCTGGCCGGCCGCTGATGCCCGGAGTAATAATGATTGAGGCCGCAGCCCAGCTTGCGAGCTTTTTTATGAAGCGGATTTATGAATTGGAAGGCTTTGTCGGTTTTGCCGGTATCAATTCAGCGAAGTTCCGCTCCGTTGTAGAGCCGGGCAAAAGATTATATCTGCTTGGACATATTACCAAATTCAAACGCCGGAAAGACACCGCCCATGTTACAACAAGTGTACAGGGAGTCGTCGAGGGTTCTATGGTATTTGAAGCGGCCATATCCGGAATGAAAGTATAAACGGCCAAACGACCTAACAGCTAACAATTTCAGGCTTTAGCTAATAGCCCAAGGGGGATTCGAACCACTTAACAACAATTCAAAAGCCGTTAAGAATAAACGACTTACGAAAAACAGCAATCCTGTCTTGTCCACCAGCTTGGACAAAACCTTGCAGAAATACCTCGAATTAAGAGAAATTGTCAAGGTCTGGCCGGAACTGTCAGAACATACCAAAGAGGCTGGCTGCCAAAGACGTTAACGACTTTATTGTCCGGCACAAGGAATAAGAGGATTTGGATAAGCGGCTAACAGCTATAGAGCAACAACTTTCAGAGCAGAAATAAACCCCCAAAAGACCGACGCAGTCTTCTGAGGATTCAATTACAAAACTTCTAACGACTAGGCTATCCAGCTACCCAAAGCTGCAGAGCGAAGCGGCGCAGCTTTGGGCAGTCCGAGTTGAACTTGATGTTAGGCAAACACACGGATATCCCATACCGACTCTGAGCGGAGGACACAACCCATATTACAAGCCGTCAGACTACGGTTATGCGTCCCCTCGATCCTTTCTACTGTCTCATCAATGGCTAACAGTGCACCTAAATGCTTGCGACTCCCGACGACTCATCTTCACTCGGCACTGCAATGATGACCCAGTGGTGCTCACATGCCTCGATAATGAGGCGTTTGAGCCCACAATCACGGGTGAGGAATGTCCTTTCACCGGGACAGAGACACAACACGAAGCCCATGAAATCACCGCAGCCGTCGTAGAGGATGCGTGCCGCTTTTCCTCTGACCGATTCGCGAGACGGAGGCGTCGGTATTGGCTTGGGTATTACCCGAGTATTCGTAGGCGGTAGCTCGCGCGCGCAAGGGCCATGTTTCAAGGGAACCTGCCCTTTCCGTCAGATGCCGAATTGATTCGTGTCAACCCATTCCATGCTCAGCAAGGACCAGAAGTCGAGAGCCAGCTTGTTCGTGACATAGTCATAAGGCAACCACCCATAGCCCTTGTCTCCCCATGTTGTGCTCCACGAGTTGCGAATGAGTAGTGCCCCAGTGGTCGTCTTGTTGCATTTCGTGTTCTTGATCTTCTTACCGTCGTCGTAGCCGACTGCGACGATGGCGTGGCCCCACTGCGCTCGTTCACCGGGACATGGGTATGGAATTCCACCTTTCACATCGCACGAACTGAACGACGGGAATCCCCAAAAGCCAAACATAGAGGGGATCCCGGCGGCGAGATACCTTTTGACGTTGGTTAGGACTGCCTTCCCTGGGATGTTGGCACCCACAGGATCATGGCAAAAATACCGCAGAGCTTCATAGTTGTCCGCCACCGCATAGACGAAACTTCTCGGCTCCTCGTCGAAGTCAGGAGTGGCGTCCGTGTACGGCCAGTACTTTTCGTCTGGAACGCCACAGAGCGCCAACGCACCCATCGTATTCCTCAGCCAGGCTCCGGTATCGCCAGTCACCTGCATCAGGTTACGCGTTGCCTTGTAGACAAAGAGGCGAGAACCTTCGATGTGTTTACCGAGTGCACGGCGCTGAAAGTACTCGACCACGCCTACGGCGGCATGTGCCGTGCAGGAACCCAGGCCTTTCTGGTTTTCGATTGGTGAGCACCAAGTCCTGAGATCGACGGTTGTTTGTGGTTTCTTCAGTTCTTTACCCTTTGGCAAACCCAACTTCTTAGCCATTTTCGCGATCTCCGGCTCCGCATCCGTGAAATCTCGCAGATCTGGCGGGGGCGGCAACCACCCTGTACCTACAGTCTGTCCTACCTCCGGAATCTCCACTGGTTTATACGTCGCATACATTTTTTACTTCTCCTTTCTTAATAAATTGCTGTTGAATCTAATCCTTCTGCAAACAACATACTTCGCTTCCAACCCTGGCTATTTTCCTGTGGACCACCTCTTTTCTGAGACGCCACGTCCATGCACCCAACGCCAGGCCTCAACGGCGCGGCTCGAAGCCGCGTCAGCTGCACGCATTGGTTAGACACACCAGAGAACCTTTACTCTTAGCTCAAAATGTCAGAGTTTAACCAATCGGTATTTTATGCAAATCAGGGTTGGGCCTGTTTTTTCTATAGGGGAAAGTCCTATACCAGTCACACTTTTTAGATACCCCCCAAACCGAGTTCGCCGTTTAAATGGCCTGTAAGGGGCTTTAGATTGGAAGATGAGAGGGGTATGGATTGGCTGAGTTAATGAAAAAGGGTGCAAGCGGATGCTCTCAACTATTCTCAGTCCCATATTTTCCACAAAGTTGCTCTCTGAAAACGGCGAT
This sequence comes from uncultured Pirellulales bacterium, assembly GCA_964653075.1. GTDB lineage: Bacteria > Planctomycetota > Phycisphaerae > Sedimentisphaerales > Anaerobacaceae > NIOZ-UU13. Next base: position 27,134 of record CAZZAX010000017.1, on the reverse strand, counting down.
ATATTACTATGAAAAGTTCAATTTATTTCCCTTAATCCTCGGCGAGGCAGTGTGGTCAACCGGTCTCCCCCCATGCCGGAACCACCACCTCGCTCTTTTTTACGTGCATAGTGTACAAAACAGCTTGCAAGGAGAGTAGAATCAGATGCTTACAGCAAAAGACTTTATGAAAACTGATGTAATTTGGGTGAAAAAGCAAACACCAATATATGAAGCGGGTGTGCTTCTTATAAAAAACGGAATTACAGATATGCCTGTTGTAGAAGATGACATGACTTTGGCGGGGATCATTACGGAGAAGAACTTACTGAGATTGTCCTACGCTGATGAATATAAGAAAAATAAAACCGTTGAAGATTTTATGACACAGCCGGCAGTTCACTACAGGGAGAATGAAAGCTTGAAGACCATTTGTGATTTTATGATGATTAATCGCTTCAGAGAAATCCCTATAACATCAACAAAAAACCAAATGGTCGGAATTATTAGCAGGCCAGATATTCTAAACTATATTCTCCAGTCGAGATACGCTGATACCGCTGATTAAAGATTGACGAAGCCGCTAATATAGCACCCTCACCGCATCCACTATGATACCCCTCAAGACGAGTTCGTCGTTTAAATAGCCTATGAGGGATTAGCCCAAACGGCCTGCAGCTATTTTTGGCAATATAACTGTTCCACAATCATCGCACATCATTGCCGGACAAGAGGTCATAAGCCCACTGGACATCCAATTGTACGCAACAGCTCGCCCAGTTGCAAAGGCAAAGATGAAGACACGCTTCAAGCCGTGCAGCTTTGTTTTGTGCCAAATGAGACCTGAGCCATAACTGATGAATCCGGCCTCAAGCCTGGTGCCGCATTCTGGGCAGGTTGTTTGAGAAGCATCATTCATAGTTTGGTTCTCCTAAAACCTGTTTGACTCGATCGGGTACTTTAATCGATGAACAACAAAATCATTCTTACATCTACGCCCTCGCGGACGAAGTATTATAAAGGAATACTAAAAATTCTATTATATCCGATCATTTCATTATCTTAGCATAAAGATAGCAGTCGAGAAATTTGTTGCCGATTTTCATATATTTCTTCATCAAACCTTCCTTTTTGTATCCCGATTTTATAACAACCCTCTGGCTGGCAACTTGATCTTTTGCCATAATCATCTCAATCCGGGTGATATCCATATTTTCTAATATGAATTCTTCAAGTAACCCAATTGATATGGTGCAAATCCCCTTGCCCCAATACTGCCTATCAATGTAAGCCCCAATTGTACCAATGTGCGGTTTCTGCTCATTAACAACAATATTTATGCAACCAATATGTTTTCCATTTGCAATTATTGCAAATTCAAACCTCATTCTCTGCTTTCGGAGCTTTTTTGATATCCGGATACCTTCTTTTACCTCCTGTAAAGTTGGCACATTGATAGGTAAATAACTTAGATCCAGATGACTAATAATCTCCCAACATCTTCTGGCGTCTGATATTAACAAATTTCTTAATTTGACCTTCATTTCATAAATTGCCTAACTCTCCCACAACAATATATAAAAGAAAATATCAAAATAACCTCAAAAATATTTGACCCAAGCTAAGGATGCAGAAAATCAAAGTCAAAAATTATAACATCAAATTGTTTATGACAAGTTATCGCTTTTAACCAAATTCAAAGAATTCTCCTGATATATCTGAAAATCTGACATTAACAATTTCTCATTTATATCTATGTCATTCTGCCAGTTATGTGTACAAATGATTATGATACATTTGGGAAGTTCTTTTCGTATCAAATTAAGTGCTTTTGTTTTCAAGTTCTTATCTAAAGAATCAATACCTTCGTCAATAATAAAAAGAGCTGGCTTTCTGATAATTTCACGAACAAGTGAAATCATCTGCTTCTCTCCTGAAGATAGACCCGTAACACTCTTACGTAAGTAATAGTCCATTCCCAGTATATGTGTATACTCTTCGATACGCCCTGATTTATCTGATGATGGAGTATAAATGTTCTCAGATATGCTCCTGTCTAGCAATATCTCTGCCTTCTCAATATACCCAAATGACCTAGCTATTTGCAAAAACCTATCAGTTTCAACTCGACAGTCGTTGATAAATATTTCTGCATGATCAGCTTTTCTTAATCCTGCCAAAAACTCCAGAAATGTGCTCTTTCCCGCTCCGCTTTTTCCTGTCAAGAGATAGGTAAAACCTTCTGAGAAATAGATCTCATCCGCCCTAAAAGTGAATTTACCTGCGTTTATGACTAACCGTTTAATATAAAGAGTTCTAATGGTATCGGGACAATCATGATGATGAACAAGCTTTTCCTCATTTTTCTCGCTACTTATTAGTCGAGCAAAAGTTATCGCTTGCCCCCTACCTGCAAAAATACTCAATCCTATCTCAAAAAGGGTTTGCGAGGACATTTTCATTATAAAGAAATACGTGTAAAAAACCAATAAAGCTCCTATGCTTATTTTTCCCGACACAATGCGAAAAGAACCTAGCAACATCAAAATAAAAGTAGCTAGGTTCATAATCAAAACATTCCACAAATTAGCTCTATGCATCTTATTTATGGCGTTTTTTTGAAGAACAGATAGCCCTGTCAGTGACCTGCCAACATAAGCAACTTCATGGACAATCCTATGGTGGCGTACGAGTGTTCTCCAAGTAGCTAAAATGTTATTAACAATGTTGGTTACATTAGCACGATGTAAAGCAACCTGTTGGTTGCTACATTCCAAATTTCGAGGCATTTTATATTGTGACACCACTGAAATGACTGACACAACTAAACATACCAGCGCCATTGGCCAGTCAAGATAGACCATCACAATAACCACGGCAACAACTGTTACCATAGCCTTTGCTGACGTTATAACACAATTAATACCCGTATTATTGATAAAGCTATCTGGGTCAGTTAGAATACGGCTTAATAATTTTCCTTGCTTCACATTGGCAATACTCCCGCGCCAAAACTTTACTAAAATGGCCCTGAGTGTTATCATTTTTAGATTATTAATCGCCTCAATATTAGCCTTTGTAACAAGCACGTTGTACAAGTAACCAGACACATATGTGCCAGTGAGAAGCAAGAAACACATGGAGCCTAATCCCAAAACCAAGTAATAATTATTCGTAGGTAATGCTTTATCGAAGACTTGTTTGAAAACCAGTGGTAGTGTTAACTCACAGGCAGATCCAATAAAACAGAATGCGACAGAAAGACAAACTACCATTATCTTTCCTTTGTATGCTTGCTGAAATATCCAGAGCCAATCTATCTTTCTATCCATATTGTATCTGCCTAAATGTATTATATGTATCTGATATCATTTTTTCTGCCGTTCTCCTGGCAAATAAATCACTAAACCATAACATATTGTGGAGGAGACTTGTCACAAAGATCGCCAAGTCATAGTGCCTCCCATATAGTAGCATCGAGCCAAGGAGAAGTTCTGAAACTACTTAATCCAAGGGATAACAGTATTTTTGCATATATTATTGAATTCGATAATGCGTATTTGGGGGAGGCTTGACTTTCTTTGTAGTGTCTTTATCAAGGTTAATTGCAACATCGGTAAAAGAATATGTAAACTTACGTGTTTCATCACCTAATGTTTCATTAATAATCATTTCTTCGGGGTAGTAAAGTTCATCAAAATAAGCTTTGTACTTTGTTATAATCACTTCTTTGCTAATTTCTTCGTCAAGTTGTAACTTGTAACGTGATATCAATTTCGTTTTCTTATTCACCCACAGAGTGTAAGGGCCTGACTGTAAACACACAACATTTTGGTCGGCTATTTTATTGTCATTTTCCACTAACTTATACTCGCGACAAAGGACATCATGAAACATTGGATCTGCTGGCAGATCAGATTTGTCACATACTTCTATACCAACTGAATTTTCACAGTCTCCTTGACCGGCCATTACTATTCCATTAGTGAATATATGAACAAGTCTCCCACCTGAGGATGTATTCATATCAACAGTCATATAATCATATTTACCGGAGTAAGTTTTTGCTACTATTTCACCTTCCAATGAGTATGTATTATCATCCATTTTTGCTGAGAAACTTGTGTGTATATTCTGAAATTGCTCATAATTCTGTCTCGACGAATCAAGATATGCACGAACTTTATCAGACTCTGTGTTTCTCAATTGAGATAATTTAGATCTTGGTTGTAACACCATGGGCTTATGAACCTCAGCCAGAAAGGTTTCAATTTCATCAAGAGACCGGGGTTGGGGTTCCGGTTCTAAATCATACATCCAATCATCATCCGTATCTATATTTGGTGACAAAGAGGAAGTTTCTATGCTTGTTTTTTTACCGGTGTCTGCCAAAGAACCTTGCGGATTCTTCAATTGACTGGGTGGGAAAGAAGGTTTTTGCCCCTCTATACCATCAATGCCTGAGTCGTTAGATGTGGTTTTCTCGGGCATTACATAACATATAAAACATAGTGAAAGTGCAAATACCGCTATAACAGCAACCAATACGATATTTTTTTTCTTCATACTACATCTCCAAGCTGTAGCTTTTTTTGTTTTTCGACCAAGCTCATCTGAAGAAAAAAATTTTAAAAACTTGCCGATTTATGACCTTGTCGTAGCTTTAATGACAAAATGTTCCAGGTATTTATCAAGTACAAAACGCCATCGTTCACATATCTCAACCTTTCGGTTTTTTTCCTTTATAGATAAGAGGGGACAACCTCCACCACACAGAGGAAGATACTTACAATCCCTGCACTCCTTTGCCTTGAAGGGGTCGTAAGTCATCCAACATTGCAGCTGTTCAGATGTGAACTTGACAGGCTTCCCAAGTTTACCAAAGGATTGTTTTTTATCCCAAGCATTTGCATAACACTTATACATATTACCCAAAGGATCAACAACGAACGAATCAACATCAATGGCACTGCAAAAAAATAATTTTGCGATTGGGAAATTAATAGAATTTATTCCTCGCTCAAAAAACTTATTAAGAATGTCCATCTCCACAGTTGCAAACTGCTCCACACTGTACAACTCTGAGCCATACCTACAACTTCCACCTTTTGAACAATCAAATACTCTTCCCAAATATACTTCAATTTTCCCAGACTGTAGATGTTCTAAAAGATTGTAGGTTTCAAGTTCATCCAAGAGCTCTTCGACATATGCAATATTAGCTGGGTCTAGGTTAATACGAATCCGCACCTTCATTTTTTCCATCGCAGCAATTATGCCATCAACGGTCTTCACAAAGCTGGAATTGTTTGGTTTTGGAAAAGGACGACGCTTGTCGTGGATATGCTTCGGGCCATCTAATGTTATCTGACAACCAGTAACACCAGCTTCAACAAGTATATCTGCCGCTTTTTCATTCAACAGGGTTGCGTTGGTAATTATATTTGATTCGTACTTTAATTTTTTGGTCTCGCAGTACCTCTTCAGCTTTAGTCCAATACCCAATATGTCGTCTACCATAAGGAGAGGTTCTCCGCCATACCATATAGTCGACAAAATTTTATAATGCGAAGACGCATTGATATTCTGCTTCAAGGACCGAATCAATAGTTTCTTAGTCTTTTCTGACATGGTATCGTTATTATTTCTGTCCTGAAAGCAGTAGCCACAACGGAGGTTGCAACGAAATGTTGGAATAATAGTTACGTAAAGTCCGCGGTTTCTATATTTCATAAATTGGTATCTTTGATTAAGATATTCTAATTCGTTCATTGTAGCAGGAATTAGAAACAGCCCCTCCTGTAGTTGAATCTTTAAATCCTTGTTAATGCCACTGCGAGATTCACATAACTGCTTTTGAAGCTGTTGTACCGTCTTATCAGTCTTTATTAAAGCACTAGAAAGACCACTGTATAATGCATATTCCTTCTTCCCAGTCTGAATAGTATGCACATACTTGGAAAAAACAAGTTCAGGTTTGCTCTTTGCTTTATTACTCATTTTTCACCTCTAATAATATTTTCCACTCCTAATAATATAGACACATCATGTTTCGTAAGTGACAAAAACATATCGCCATTTCCCTTAAGTACGAGATTGATATATTCGTTGCTTTCACCGTACAATATGCCTTCTTCCGCAAAACGACTTAGGATTTGTCTTATATAGGAAGGATCATAGTTACTGAAGGCTTTGTATATTTCAGTTAGAGTGTGCCTCGTGTTACAGAATAAGACGATCTCACGTTCCTTAATATTAAGGATTGTTTGTTGCAGCTTTTCCTCTCGCGTGTCAAGAATTACTAATTCCTTGCCCGTATCCAGATAGAAGAGAAATCGAACCGCATGACAAGAAATTTCTTTGTCGATACAAGCCCACAAGTTGCGTATTGAGTCATTTTCGTTTGCATTGAAGAATTGAAAAAACACAGGAGCCAAATCGGCTTGAATATGCTCAGGGAAACAATATATCCAATCATCGTATGGGCCCTGTAAATCAATTCCGTATTTATCAAGATGTTGGGTAACATACGCTCCTCTCTGAGGCATAAAGTGACTATTTGTCGTCATATGACCAAAATGACGCAAACGCTGCAAGATATCAATATTACACTCAACTTCAGATTCCGTCTCCCCCGGAAAATAAGACATGAGGTTATAGTGGGCTTTTATGCCAACTTCAGCCGCATGTTTCAGTGCGGCTATGTTGTCCATTGCCGTAGTACCTTTTCTGATTTTCTTTAGAAGAGAACTGCTTAATGATTCGATTCCTAGTTGTATGAATACAAAACCTGCACGTCTCATTAACTTCAGAATTTTCTTTGAGAGATGGGATACTCGTGAACATGCAAACAAGATGAGCGTTTTGTCAGACCTTGTCAACAGTTCGCAAAGCTTAATTAATTCTTCTTTTGCACCGGTTATGTCTGAGTCAACAAAAAAGAAGAAGAAAGCTCGATGCTTTTCGTTGACGTAAAAAATTTCTTTGAGCACACTTTGAGCCGAACGATTACGCAACTTTCCACTTGCACTTGGGTTCTCACAAAATGCGCACCGATTCCAAGAACAACCACGTGACATCTGTATAGGAAACGCGTTCTGCCATACAAAATGATCTCCTAGTTGCCGCACATAATCCGAATGGTCTGGGATTGGAAGGGCATCCAGGTCCCTAATTTGAGGTCGCTTCTGAGTAGTAACAACCTGATCCTTTTTATCCCGATAACCAATGCCGGCAATCTCGTGCAGGCTCTCCTTCGCACAACATGAGTCGGTCAGTTCAATAATAGTTTCTTCACCTTCTCCAAATGCAATAACATCAATCTGGGAAAAATTTCTCAGTAATGATATGCCTATGTCTCTGATTCCGCATAGGGCGCCACCAAACACAACAGAAACGTGAGGCAATCTTTGCTTGATTCCCTGTGCAAGGTAGAGACTAGCCAATAACTGTGACCACCCGACAGAAAAGCCCACGAAAAGGACATCGTCGAGAACAAGCTGATCAAGCCACTTATCGGCAACCTCTTTCACATCTTTGGCTAATTCATGTTTCGCAATGGTTGACGGAATAGTTTTTGACAACATCTGCTCGTGGTTCTGAATCAGCGTTTCATGTTCCGGAAACAACCACCGAGCAAACATGAAATTACCTAAGCAAGGCATCCCGCCGAGATACTGTATACGCTCCTTACCGATTGAATTAAGGAGCTTTAAATTCAGATAGTGACAACGACACAAAATCTCATTCTTCTGCAAAACAGCTTTGAGCAAAGCCGGGGCCAAACTGGGAATGGTTGCAAAGGCAAAAGGAGCTTCGACAAGATGAACAGTTTTTTTTGTTTTCATCTGTAATTCCTTAAATCACAACAGGTAATTTGCTAATCCATCGGCTATACAACTGTACATTAAATAAAATGAAGAAAAGTTAAGTTGATAAGTCATCGAGTAATTTCTATCAACTCTTGCGCCAATAAACACGAACAAAGGCATGTCCCTCGTAACGGCAATTATAACAACTCAAACTGACCGATTTTAAGCCAGATATTGCTCTAATTAAGAACATAAGGCTATTTGTCATTCAGCAAGAGCCGAATCCAGAGTATATTATTGTCACATCTTTTGTTCTGCGTGCCTGCTTTAACAGACATAACAATATAAATCGGTCAGCTTGAGTATGTAAAACATGGCCAATCTCTCAATTTGTCACACCGCCAAACCTTTAAATGCTGATGGATATTCAGCTTTAGGAGATTCTGGGCTGGCGCATGAAGACTGTGATGTACAAGTACAAGTACATATGCCAATGCCGCCGATGCAGACACACACACCCTTTTCGGACAAGCCGGTGCTAGAACCTGGTGTTTTTGCTAGTGCACTTTCATAACCTGTATCTACTGGTTTATTGATCCACGCCATAATTATTTCCTTTCATATTTTTTCTGTGATTAAAATTAAATACTCAGTTCATGCACGACAAAATGCACTTCACTTTTACGACATCTTGAAATCTTACAATACTTTTTTACAGGATATTCATATCATTCACCTCCTTTCGCTTAATCAGAATAAAAGGTCTGGAAAATAAGCGAAATATTTTCTAAACAATGTAGCTCATTGGCTAAAGCAATATTCCGACACCCTTTTTTCAATCTTTTTTATCGTTTCTACATCTTCTACAACAGTATCAGTTGGTTCTTGGTATCTGTTATCACAGAATAACTTTTGCTTATTAAAAAAATAGTAAAACTTAAGTAAAAATTTGGCGGGAACTAAGTTTAGACACTTGTACAGTTATAAGGAGAGTTGATCACACACTTCTTTATAGTTCAAAAATATTGATGATCACGCTTCACAAATTCGTGAGCTATAAAACTTCGAATACATCCCGACAGGTTATACCTCATTCTCTTATCCCCATTTGTAATTAAGCCATATCACAGAGATTTAATTTGATCACATCAAAATATCAAATATCCATAAAGTATCTATGGAACAGCAAAAGAGCCAGAGAAAAGAGCATCGGTGAAGCTATTGGTTCTGAAGCTGATAATTTTCGATTAACTCATGTATTCCGCCAAAAAGATAAAAAAATAAAAATGCACCCAGCTTGGGGAACAATGATTGTCCCTGACGGCAAAGGCGGTCAAGGGAAAGATACACTGCCTAAGGATTGGACGGCGGTTTCGATTTAATATAGAGGCCGTTAAAGCTGCGCTTTTGGAAATGGCAGCAGAAGGGGGGGGCAAGAATAGATACTAAAAGGCAACTTCCTAAACCGCTGCAAATTGATCCTGCCCTCTTGACGATTGAGCAAACCTGCCAGCTACTAAATATCTCTCGCGCCGAATTTTACAGGCTGAATCAAAGTGGGAAGTTTGCCCCTCTATCAGTCGGCTTGTGCCGGAAACGATTATACGTCAAGGCAGAAATCGAAAATTGGATTCGAGAAGGTCTTCCACATAGAAATAAATCAACTAATGAACATAGCGGCGGTTCGCCTTTGCCTGCTGAAGGGCAGGCTCACGCGCCGCTTAAAGACAAACAACAGAAATTGAAAGACTTTCAAGAAAGAGAAGATACACTGAAACGTGTTGAACAGCTAAAGTGTGGCTTCGGAATGAGGGGGGCGGCGCCGGAAGCCGGAACTAACAGAGGCAGAGCGTGAACAGCGGCGACAGGCACAATGGAAGGCGTTGCGGGAAGTTGAAGCTGAGCAAAAAGGTGCGGCGGGCGAAAAAAAAATGGTTTTTATGCTTGATAGATAACAAGCAAGGATGTATTTTATGTTTATGATTATCGAGATGATTAGGAAACAAATCAAAACTTGTGGAAAAACAAGGTATCGAATCAGCAAAGATACGGGTGTTGATGAAGCTCAGCTTTGTAGGATAATGCAGGGCAAGACCTGTACAGTTGAGACCGCTGATATTTTGCTCAAGTATTTTGGGCTGACTATCACCAAAAAGGGGAAAAATATTAAGGGATAACTGAAATGGAACAAGACATTAATGATAAGATAAAAGACTTATGTTTTGAAATAAGAGAGAACCGCAAAGCGATTAAAAATGTTAATACCAATATAGAGCTATCTGCGTTAGGAATTCTTATAGTAGGTCTGCTTGTTGGAGATGGTATGGATTTAACCAAAGCAATTTGGATAATGTTCGGCTGTGGATTCCTGTGGTTCATATACACAGTATATCGAGAAAATAAACACACTAAAAAGACTCTGAGGCGATCTTATGAGAGTTTACAAAGCTACATACAAAGACAGAAACGGTAAGAAGCGAAAAACCGTTAAATGGTATATTGATATTTCCGACCACAACCAGCTTCGGCAAAAGATACCGGCTTTTACCGATAAGCGGTTAAGCGAGGGTTTCGGACGGAATATTGAAGCCCTTGTTAATTGCAGGATTGCAGGGCTTGAGCCTGATGCAAAACTTAACCCGTGGATAGAAACTCTGCCGGATAGTTTATTGAGAGAGAAACTTTGTATCGTGGGGCTTAATTGAAGGCCAGCGGGCAGAGATAACAAAGTCATTGACTGAGCATGTCGTCGATTATGTTAAAATCCTTGAAGCTAAAGGGTATTCAAAAGACTATGTTGTCCGAAGCAGAAACCGGCAAGGGATTCTGAGAAAAAAGGAATATTGACCCCTGAGCAGTTCGTTCACTTAATCAAGACAACCTCTGAAAAAAATATCCTCATCGGCAGGAAAACCGGGCAAGAGCGGGCTGTGCTTTATCTCATAGCGGGATTGACTGGTTTGCGACGGAAAGAACTGTTGAATCTTACTTGGGACGCTATAAGCCTGTCGGCTGGCAATGCCTCTCTCAAAGTAAAGGCTTCGATAGCCAAGAACGGAAAAGAAGCTGAGCAGCCTGTCCCCCCGATACTGGTTAACGTTCTGACGGCATTGAAAGCCAATGTGAGGCCAAACAATAACGACAGGGTGTTTTCTTGTCCTTTGGCAAGTAGATTAACACGGCAGAGCTTATCAGAGAAGATTTAATGGTGGCTGGGATTGAATTGACGGACAGAGATGGCAATGAGATTTTTTTCCACAGCCTGCGAAATTCCTATATTTCATTCCTTGCGAACAGCCAAACCCCTGCAAAAGTTGTTCAGAAACTTGCAGGCATTCAGACCCACGATTGACATTTAACACTTACGCCGGAACTTTTGAAGAAGCTGAACAAAAGGCAGTAGCTTTGCTGCCGAATTTTGGGAATTTTGTCTTGTCCTCCTGCTTGGACAGTAAGCGTAAAAAACAGGAGATTTCCATAGACAACCATAGACACAAAAACAGCCAAGACACGCTTAAAAACGTATTCTTGGCTGAAAATAAAATAGCCCCAAGGGGATTTGAACCCCTGTTGCCGGGTTGAAAACCCGGTGTCCTGGACCTACCTAGACGATGGGGCCAACCAGGTTTATTCCATAGTGATTGCTTCCTCAGGACAGGCGTCAACGCAAACTCCGCAATCAATGCAGTTTTCAACGTCAACCAGGGCCTTCTCAGAAACCATGCTTATAGCCTCGCTGGGGCATTCTCCCACGCAAGTTTCACAACCAGTGCATTTTTCCTCATCTACTTTGGCCGGCATTTATACAACCCTTTCAAAAAAACTCATAACTGACTAAGTACTGACTGAACTTTTGCGATACATTAGTTACGAAATAGAAAACGGAATGTTACAAAATTATAACGATTTTACAACCTCTTTTTGAGGAAATTTTATGCCACAGCCAAATTTTATGTAAATTCCGCCAAATTCGGCTCGACAACCATTTTCTCGGGACTATAAAGCCGGATTAAAGCTGCCATTAACGTTCAGGTGCAGACCTGCCCAGGGCAATCGCCATATCACGAACATGCTTGTTTGAGTCATTTTTTGCTGTCCAGTCCAGTACCTTATAGAAGTTGCTGTCATTAGCTTTGCTCAGCAGGTAAAGAGCCATCAACCGAACCGTCCAGTTAGTGCTGTTCAGATTCATTGCCACCGCGCTGATAAGTTCATAATCCAGCGGCAAAGAGAGCATTTCGGCCATAGTGTGCACTTTGACGACCCACTGGCCGTTTGTAGAGCTGCGCAAAAGTCCGGTTTCATGTAACAGTGCGTTCCTCAATAAAGGCTCCATCCAGTCAGCATATAAAAATCTGTAAAGCGGCTTTTTTTTCAGCATCTCATGCTGCTCTCTCAAAAGGCTGATGAAAAGCCGGGCGATTTTGATTTTTTCGTTGATGTTTTCTTTTGATATTAAATTAAACCGGCTTCTCAGGTATTGGCCTGTAAGTTTGACCCCAGGGCGTTTTATTCGCAGCCTGGTCGGTTGTATATTCGTTAGTCTGTTAGTAATATTGCCCTGATTAGTTGTTACGGGGTCGAGATAGAGCGTAAAATCTATGTTCAAAGATGCCTGCGGATAGCTAAGAAGCGTTTCTCTAAGCTTGCCGGTAAGAAAACGCACGGGAATAAGGATATTGCGGCCGGGCTCGATGAACAGGGCCGTCCGAATTTTTGCAGAGAACAGGTTCGGTATCTTTTTGTTAAGGTCTCCGCTAATATCGGCGTCAATACTGATATTGCCCTTAAATAAAGCATCATCGCTGATAACAAGAGGCTCGGCGGAATTATTTGTTATCGCGACATTACCGTTGAATTCACTGCCGAATGGAAACTCATCGCCCCGAATATTAAGCTCGGCCGAAAACATCTTCTCCGGAGCAGCAAATACGGGAACCAGTGTTTGTTCGAAGACTTTCTCCAACATATTTAAAACAGCATCAGGATCGATCGGCGGACTGTACTGCTGGCCCTGTTGGGTCATAATTTCTTTGGCGCGTTCGGCCGCAAATGAGCCGGGGTCTCTGGCGATTGCAGTATGTAAAGTCTCTATTGCCAAATCCCTTTGTCCCTGTGCTAATTGAATCTGAGCCAGAGTTAAATCCGCAATTTGCCCCGCACCAAAACGGCGTGAGCCGAGGCTCTTTTGGTGCGGGGTATTGATAATAGGTTTTGCCCATTCCGTCTGATTATTCATCATAAGCGCATAAGCCAAAATAGCGCGTGTAGCGGGCGAATTGGGCTCAGCTAAGTTGGCCTTATTGGCCCAGTGTAATGCTTTGTCAGGAATCGGCAGGGCAAAGCAATAAAACCAGGCAAGCTGATTAATACTTACCTGCTCTGAATCACTCCTTTGCGTGTTAGCATTTTGTTTCGAGGCTTGTGAGAGGAGCTGTAATGCTTTTTTTTCGGCGTCCTGGAATATCTGGGTCGCCACTTCACCGTTGCCCATTTTAGTTACCACTTTACCTGCTATGGCCTCTATACGCAGGTCAAATCGGCCTTCCTGCTGTATTTGCTGGGCAATCTGGAGGCATTTGGATTGGTTTCGCTGGGTGTTATAGCTGCTAATCGCCCAGGGCAGATAAATGCGGGCAGGTAGAGGTTCCGACGGATAAAGGTAATTAAATAAATTCCCGCAGTATTCATATACCCCTGCGGCAGTATCGTAAAGCTGCAACTGTTCAGCCTGCTGCGCAAAGGCAAGAGCGGCGTCGATATCAGATGGATTCTCACGCAACGCTAATCTCAGGCGCTCCAGATATATTGTCGGCCCAATCCTTTCCGGCTTAATTTCCATCAGCTTGGTAAAGGCCGGCTTATTGTACCTGTTCTTTTTGTAGGCCTGCATAAGGTAAAATTCAGCGGCTTCCACATCCGCTTTTTCAGCCTTTAACTGGCCAAGCAAAGTTGTCAGCTCTGAAGCCAGGACGACGTTTTTGCCGCCCAGGACCCCCAATATTTGCTCAAGCAGATTCTCCCGCTCTTGGCGGGTGTTAAGTTGAGCCAATAAATACTCAACCGCTTTTTTTGCCAGGCCGGCATCAGCGGACTCATCTGCATAATTAACAAGTAAACTATACACAAGTTCGGAATTGTCCTTCTGCGAGTTACGGCAGGCAAGCTTAATAAGAAGGGCATGGGCATCTCTGGTACTGTTATCGAGCTGCATCGCCGCGTTCAAAAAGACCATTGCCTGTTCAATCTGCTGAGCATTAACATCTTCTGAGTTGGCCAGCTCATAAGCCAGCTCATAAAATTTTTGACTGACAGACGACGAAAACACCTGCTGCCCCGGGCTTTCACGGGAAAGCAGCAGGGGGGGCGCAGGCAAAAAACAGAGAAAGAAAAGAAGCGCCGAAAATACCGGGAGGGGGCCCGTTTTACGCCAAACCAAAGACGCTCTCTTAGACATTTGTTTCTCCGTTAACAATATAAAAAAACATACCTGCTTCTTCCGCTGTTTTGCTTTACAGACGAAGCAGCAGGGGCAAAACAGAAGTTATTAATATATTTCGGACAATTACCATTTTTGCTTTAGGTGCTCTTAGATTAGAAATAGCGACAAACAGACAGATTAAACGTCTGCGTATCACTTAAACACTTATCTGTCAAGTGCCACATTCACTTTTGCCGGGGCCTGCCGCCCGTGAACAGAGAAAGCATCTCGATGTGGAGGAGTTTGGCGGCCAGCGAATAGACCCCTGCAGCAGACGGTACAACCACAGCAAGCCTGAGAACATCAAAGCGGAAACTACCAGACAGATTCTGGCACAGGTATAAGAGTCCCGCTCCAGCAATCCCCATCACAATCGTCGCCACAGCCGTTTTTATTAGTGCCGAAACCATCCCATGCAGTACGCCCTCACCAAGCCGTCGCCGAAGGGCCGTAACAAGAATAACAACCTGCAAATACGAACATAGTGCCGTCGAACAAGCCAAACCTGCCGTACCCCATACCCAAATCAGAGTCAAATTCAATACGATATTGACGCAAACGGCTATCAGTGCGCTACGCATTGGTATTTTAGAATTGTGCATAGCATAGAATGCCCTTGTAACAATTTGTTGGATAAAAAATCCGTTCAAACCCAGAGCATAAAACAACAGCGTTCTCGCCGCTATCTGCGCATCGACGGCAGAAAATCTGCCGTGCTCAAACAGTGCTGAAACTAAAGGCCCGGCCACCAGAAACATACCGACAGTGGCGGGAAAACCAATGAAGACAGCACCTTTAATACCACGAGAAATTGTTCTTCTAAGGGCATCAATGTTGTTTTCAGCAGCATTGGCGCTCATCACGGGGAAAATTGCGACAGCCAATGATATCCCAAAAACGCCCAGCGGCATTTGATAAAGTCTCTGTGCCGCGTTAAGATGTGAAACGCAGCCGCGACGTAAAGGATATGTTATCTGATTGCCCATGAATAAAAAGGCATCGCCCTTTTCTATCGAACTGGAAAAGCACCACGCTATAATGTCGTCGAACAACGTATTTAACTGTGTTGCCGTCAGACCCAGTATCATTGGTCCCATCATAATAATAATTTTTCTGAACGCATCGGAATGGATATCCCATACAGGCCTGATTGAAACTCCACTGGCCCGTAAAGGTGGAACCTGTATTGCTAATTGTACCAGTCCCGCAAGCAAAACTGCGACCGCTGTCGCAAAAAGCTGTCCTTTCGCCTCTATCTTAAGAATTAAGCCGGTTAATACGACAGTACTGATGATGAAGATATTCAACACGATGGGCGCAGCAGCAGGTGTGGCAAAATGTCTGTGCACATTGAGAACACCGGCTAATATTGCGACCATACAAACCAACAGCATATATGGCAACATGATAGAGGTTAGAGACAAAATAAGTCGAGTCTCGGAATTCGTTGCGAAGAATTTGTAATAAACTGCAATACCTATCCAGCCAAGTACTGTCAATGCAGACAATAATACAAACAAGGCCGTTACTACAGTATTCACCAATCGCGCTGCTTTTTGAGGATCTTCCTGGAGCTGCTGACTATAAACGGGAATAAACGAGGCAGATGCTGCCCCCTCACCAAAAAGTCTTCTGCTGAGATTTGGTATCTTGAAGGCAATAAACCAGGCATCCAAAAACGTTCCGGCACCGAAAAAGTAAAAGTAGCAAACATCACGTATCAGACCAAAAATTCTTGATAGTGCCGTTAGAGAAGCAATTTGTCTGAAGCCTTTTATCATATAGAAATTCTGAAATTAAAAATAAAAAATCAAAATTGTGGAATTGACGCTGTGCGGCGATGAACTCCTCAATTTTGCACTTTGCATTTTGCTTTATTCATTTACTTTTTTGGTGCTACTGTAAAGGGCCTGCATCGTCCGACATTATTTAATAAACCTATAGAGGCCATACTGACTACCAGGCTTGAGCCGCCGTAGCTTATAAGCGGTAAAGTCAGACCTGTTATGGGCATAAGTCCCAGGGTCATACTCACATTGACTATAACCTCAACGACAAACATTGCGACTATACCAACGGCCAGCAATTTTCCGAACGGGTCGCTGTTGTGAACTGCTATTTCCAGCCCGCACCCGACAATAATAATATAAAGCACAAGCAAAACGATACAACCTACGAAGCCCCATTGCTGAGCGATAATAGCAAAGATGAAGTCATTGTGTCTCGCTTCGAGAAAGTCGTATTTTACGAATGGCCCTCGTCGAAAACCGTACCCTGTGGCGCCTCCGGAAGCAACGGCATATTTCGAGCGAATCAGGTGCCAGCCCCAGTCACTTTTCCATTGCTTTTCGCTGAATGTTGTGCCGACGAGAACCTGACCCAGCCACGGGTGCTTCTCGGCCTTGTCACGAACCCATGTGTTTTGCAGTACGACGCTGCTGATTCTTCTTCGCTGATAGGTCCTCATCTTATACCATAGCAGCGGACTAACCAGTAGAGCCATAAGTATAATAATGAGCAAATGTTTCACCTTTGCACCGGCCACAAAAAGCATTGTGAATAAAATTGGCATCATTAAGAGCACAGTACCCAAATCCGGTTCAAAAAGTATAAGGATCATTGGCAGAAGAGTTAGAGCAAAAGGGCCGATTAGAGCGCTCAGACTGCGGTAATTGCTGCGATAGCGAAGATACCAGGCCAAAACCACTATGTATGCGAGTTTGCAGAACTCCGACGGTTGGATCCTGGGCAGCGATGGATGCAGCACTATCCAGCGGTGTACCCCTTGTCCGCTGGGCGGCGCAAAAGGCAGCCCGACCAGATATCTGCTGACCAGCAAATAAGCCAGCAGTACAAGCACTCCGGCGAAAAACCAGTAGCTTATCGAGCCTAAACGCCTGTAATTGACCAGGTTAACCGCTATAAAGACGAATATGGCGACTACGGTGTATTTGACCTGCGTTTTCCAGAGACCGCCAAGGCTGCCGGTTTGACTGGCAGGGCTGATCTCTGCAGGATTACCAACAGAATAGATAGTAGCTATACCGATGCCGACCAGCAGCAAAACAGCTACCATCAGGAATAGCCTTACAATTATTAGTCGTCCTTTTAAAAAGTTGTACATAACGGCAGCATTAACTTAGATACGCTAAAGTTGCATAAATACATACAATAAAGTCATTTTGTTAGGTGCTCTAAGTCTTAAATCGGGCAATTATATCTAAAAGTCTGATTTTTTTCTGCTTTTTTATATTTCTATATAACTTTTACACAAAGTAGCAGTGTTTTGCACTCAATTTTCACTACAGAACCATTGGTCCTTGTTTCTTTATGTATTTTCCTTAGTCGTTGGTAAAGGGGATATCCAACGTATTTTCAGACTGAATTATTGATTTTTTGCAAAATTCTCTTGAAATATACATAAACTTCTGTTACGATAAAGTTGATCTTCACCAATTAGAATCTGTGCAACTATTGTAGGGCACATATTTCGCTGAATAAGCGGGAAAGGAGGATGTATAGGGAAGGATTGCGTGCTTTTCCGGCTATTCCTGCCGGCGCCGGGGCGCTGTGTTCAATGATTCAAAAGTAGTTACGGTCATAATGAACGAGCGTGCTTAATATTTTTTGTCAAGGCAGGGAACAAAACCAGGATGGCGGGGCATATTGTCCTGCACAGACCAAATGAGAAGAAAGGGGTTGTACTATGAGAAAATTGTTTTTTGTTCTGGTTGTGGCAGTGCTCACCTCACCAGTGTGGGCAACGGTTACAATAACTGCCACCGACCTGGGCGAAGGAGTAGTTGCTATTGACTACTCGTCGGATGAGACTGAGCTGGTCAGAGCGTTTGCTCTGGACATCACAGTTGACGCCGGCACTATTGATGCTATTAGTGATTTCAAGGTAGGTGACGACAACAACGGTTACGGAATTTTCCCGGGTAATTTCAGTCTGTACATTACTGTGGACCCTGCGACCGGTGAAGTCAGCGATTGGGGTGTGGCCGGTTATTCGCCCGTGGCTGACGGTAATGACCCGGGCGCACTGGGCGGCCTGGGTACGAATGGTATCACAATCGAGATGGGCTCACTCTATGACACGAAAGCTCCACCCAGGCAGGGCACGCTATGCACCGTTATTTGCAGCGAACCATGCCTGCTGACTGTTACCACAAATGCAACTCGGGGCAATGTCGTCCTGGAAGATGCTTCAGAAGCAGTCGTGGATTTGACCGGGGCAAACAATGTTCAAATCAGCCTTGCTGCAACTGGATCATACACCGGCCCGCACAAAGACGAATGGCTCGCAGTAGGTTCGCCTGAGTGCTGGATTGCCAGTATTAATCCGAGACAGTGCCATGGTGACGCAGATGGCGCTTCTCAGGGTAAAAATAAATACTGGGTATCAACTAATGACCTGGACATCCTGATTGCTGCCTGGAACAAACCTTTGGAGTCACTCACAGGTAATCAGATTTGTGCTGATTTTGACCACCTGTCTCAGGGTAAAAATAAGTATCGTGTCTCGACCAATGATCTGGACATCTTGATAGCCAACTGGCAGCTTCCCGATGTTCCGGCTCCGGACTGTCCGTAATTTGGGTCCAGAAGATTTGTAGTAACTACGAATTTAAAGAGCCGGGATATTAAAGGGTTTGTTGTTTCGAGAGAATAGCATCTGCGAAATGGAAGGAGATTATGATGAAAAGACTACTTTTGCTGATGTTAGTTCTTGGTATGGCATCGTCGGCGAATGCTGTGCTTATTCAAGTTGATGGTCAGGACCCTTCTCAGGTAGTTGATATCGCTGAAGGTTTCACATCAGTAATCAGCGTTGTAAGTGAGGACGCCTCCAGTTGGCTGGGTTATATAATCGTCGAAGAGGGCGGTACTGGTGTCTTGGGCGAAGCAGCCAAACTTGATGCAGCAGGTGATATCGGTGCTTTTTCAGCCTATTCGGAGGCTGGTTGGGGTGACGGTTATGAGCTTACGGTGTCAATGAGTCAGGGAGGTGTTCCCGCTATTGCCGTCGGACCGCAGTTTACGATGAATTACTCAGGTGGTGTTTTAGGCGAAACCGCCAGGATTTCACTGTTTCTTGATCCGAATTATGAGAATCCGTTAGATTCAGTGGCTGTCACTATTGTTCCTGAGCCGATGACCGTTATACTGCTCGGTCTTGGAGGTCTGTTTCTGCGTCGTCGCAAATAAGATTGTTAGCCTTGGCCAAGGCCAACATAAGTTGGTTTGCAAAGAGGCAAGTCTTCGGACTTGCCTCTTTTTTTATCTTGCGGGGCGTGCCGGTCTTGCTTAATATTTAAAAACGGATTTTGAGCTATGAAAAAAATATTTGTCTTATCGATTTGTTGTTTCTTTGTTTTTCAGTCCGGCGGCTGTCAGAGTTCTGTCGGAAGTAAGGGCGGGATTGAAGTAATCATTGACGGCGACGGACGATTTCCGGAATTTCTTGTTGGCAGATGGCAGGCGGATAAAGGCGGGTGGGAAGTTGTCTTTGAGCCGGACGGTAAGATTTCCTCTGCAGTTGTCAGTTTGGCTAAGGTGAGAATGAAACCCGGCCGGGTAACTACAACACAGATGGTATTGGGTGGTGAAGGGCGGTTCGAGCCGGGCAAATGGACGGTTCAATACTCGCAGCAGAGGCGGGAATTAATCGTTGAGATTGCAATCGAGCATTTTCGTGTCGAACTTGGCGACAACCTCGTGCAGGGTAAGACTCGGGATTTCTTTATCGGTTCGGTTTCCACAGACGGGCGATTGTGGTGGGCCGACCGATACAATTTTCCGGAATACATCGTAGATACGAAGAAACATCCGAATTACAAGCTGCCTTTTGACCCTAATGACAGCCCGCGTGAGAGTTTAGTATTCCAAAAGGTTATAACATCACAATAGATGCGACGCTGAATTTATTGGCGGCATTGCCATCTGGTTTGGTTCCGGCCGATTCTTGTGTTAGTCACTGATGTTTAGCCCCATTTGTACATTTCCCTCGGATTGATTTGTTATACGTTCCGGGCCGGTGAAGATATTCTCGGCAATTATCGCTCGGCTGACGTCCTTTTGCAGCAGGATATGCGGCCGGTTCTGTCGGAATTCACATCCGCGAATCAGAACGGTGCCGCTTTTCACCTGGATCGCGGGGCGAGAGCGGTCTTTGCCGCCCCATTGCACAAACGTGCAATCACTGAAGCCGACGGTTCCGGTGCCTGCTATTTTTGCGATTTGGTTGCATGGGCCCCAGAAAGAGCAGTTCACAAAACGGGTGCTTCCGGTATTTGTTTTTTCGACTTCTATCATTGTCGGGTCCGGCCCGTGAAACGAGACAAATTCACCGTTAGTGATTAACAGGCCGAAGGGGGCGCAGTGCTCCACGACGAGGGCCGTGTAGCAATCATCGGCTCCTATCCCGAGGAAGTTGCCGTTGCATTGGCCTGACCTGCTTCGTGTGAACTTGTAGCCGATATTGTAACCGAAACAGAAGGTATTAAAGACGTACTGCCAGTCGGATTTGCCGAAAATGAACGCCTCACCGTTTTCCATCTGCCATTGAAACAATTTCGGTTTCATGCTCCACCACGGATTAAAGTGCACATTCTCGATGCGTCCGATGTCATATATGTGGTCAACCAGAATACCCCGCCGGATTGGCTGCCCCTGTACGTCGCGAATGAGATGGCGCTCGTTCCGGCAGGCGTCAATACCGTTGTATGGATTGAGCATTTCGACCGCCAGAACCGCCGGATTCTTGCCTCGCATAGCGATGGCCCAGGGATAGGCCTTGGGAACCTCGTCCACGTTTTGCTCAGGATAGTATAAGACGACCCCTTTGAGGGTGCTGTTGGTATTGAGAGTAATGAAGGCGGCCCCGTTTTCTTTACCTGCCCCCTCGGTGACCAGAAATGTGGTGCCGTCGTCGGTTGGCTTGGGACGCCCACGGTCTCGAATGCCGTTGTGGGCCGGAACCGATTGCCAGATACCTGCCAGCGTAACGGCCTTTGGTATATTTAAATGGCCGGCGAAGAAGTAATTGCCGACAGGTGCATAAACAACTCCCCCTGCGGCTTCGCCTGCTGCGTCCAGGGCCTTTTGGAACGCTGCTGTGTCGTCTGTCTTCCCGTCTCCCAGGGCGCCGAAGTCTCGCACATTAAAACTGTCTGAGACAACAGCCAGGGCCGGTTTTGATGTAAGAAACAGGATAACCGAAAAGAATGATAACCAGAGAATAAATGTATGGATCTTCTTCAGTGTTCTTGATTTGGCAATATCATTATTCATTTATTGTACTCCTTAACTTATGTTGCCCCCGTTCCATTTATAAGTGAATCTAAACGAATGGTTTATACTTGTCAAATAACAACTTTCCTTCCGCCCGCCACCAAATCAAAGAGAACCCTTGCAACTCACGCCGATTGTACTATTATTACATAAAACTATTATGTGGGTTAACCGGCTAAGTAGTAATGAATCATAGAGGTGGGCGTTTTTATTCACCTGACAATGATAAGACCTTATACATACTTAGATATAGAGGAAGCATTTGCCCCGGCTGGTTTTATTTCGCAGGCCCTGACGGGATTTGAGGTGCGTCCTCAGCAGGTGGAAATGGCCGGTGCTATTGGAGCGACGTTTAAGGAATGCCGGCACTTAGCTATTGAGGCCGGAACCGGTGTCGGCAAGAGCTTTGCATATCTTGTTCCGATTATCGAGCTTGTTTGCCGGACGGGCAATAAGGCACTAATCAGCACCTATACCATTACGCTCCAGGAACAGCTTATCAATAAGGACATTCCGTTTTTAGGCGATTGTTTTCCTCAGACGTTCGTAGCCGCATTGGCAAAGGGAAGAGGTAATTACCTGTGCAAACGCCGGCTCGAATTTGCCGTGAGAAGGCAAAGAAACCTTTTCGATGATTTCGGTTCCGAACTCGAACAAATAAAAAATTGGGCAGGCGAAACCGAAAATGGGTCGCTGAGTGATATGGGATTTTTGCCTAAAGGTGCGGTCTGGGACAAGGTCAAAAGCGAGCACGGCAACTGCCGCGGGAGGAAGTGCCCTTATTTTCGCACGTGCTTTTACTGGCGTGCCAGACGGGGCCTGGAGAAGGCGGATATTATTGTTGCCAACCATGCTCTTTTGTTCAGCGACCTGGTGCTTCGTGAAGAAGGGGTGTCGGTTCTGCCTGATTATAAGTTTGTGGTGATTGATGAGGCACATAATATCGAACATGTGGCCGAGGACCATTTCGGGATAAATATCAGTAATCACAGAATCAGATTTCTGCTGGACGGCCTTTACAATCTGCGAATACATAAGGGGCTTTTGGCCAATATGAATGCCGATAAGGCAGTTGATCTTGTTAATCGGGCAAGGAAAAAGGCCGGAAATTTCCTAAAAGATGTTCGCCACTGGTACGAGGGCGCAAAAGACCAAACCAAAGGCAGATGCTATAAGCATTTTATTGATGATACAATCTCGGTTTATTTCAAGGACCTTAGCTCGGAATTAGCTAAGCTTGCAAAGCGAACGGAAGAAGTTGATGAAAAATTCGAGATTATGCGGTTCAATGACCGCTGCAAGGCTTTGGTGCACGATTTTGAGAATTTCCTGATGCAGAAGCAGGCGGATTATGTCTATTGGGTTGAGGCGGGTGAGGCGGGTGGTGGCAGAACTATAACTACACGCCTGAGAAGCGCAGCAGTTAATGTCGGGCCGGATGTGAAAAGGTGCCTGTTTGATAAATACGAATCAGTGATACTGACAAGCGCAACTTTAAGCACGGGCCAGGCAGGGCAGCAAAGCGGCTTTGATTTCTTTGCCGCCCGGATCGGCTTGCATGATTTTGATGCGGTTAAACTCGGCTCGCCATTCGATTATGAAAAACAGGTTACTATTTATATCGAGAAGGACCTGCCGAATCCTAACGAATCGACTTTTAACGGAGTTGTTGCTGAGGTATTGAAAAAATATATACTCAAAACTGCCGGCAGAGCATTTGTGCTTTTTACCAGCTACGCAATGCTCGAAGATGTAGCCCGCAAGCTTTCCGACTGGCTGACTGAAAATGATATTACCTTACTCCAGCAGGGATTGGATGTTGACAGGGCTACACTTTTAAAGAGCTTTAAGTCTGGGGGCGGCAGCGTACTGTTTGGCACTGACAGTTTCTGGCAGGGAGTTGACGTGCCGGGAGAGGCTCTTTCGAACGTAATTATTGTTCGATTACCCTTTGCGGTTCCTGATCAGCCCTTGCTTGCCGGCCGGCTTGAGCAGATAAGAGAGCTGGGAGGCAATCCTTTTTATGACTACCAGTTACCCTCGGCCATTATCAAATTCAAGCAGGGCTTTGGGCGCTTGATTCGCAGCAGGAGCGATACCGGAATTGTCGTTATTTTGGACAGCAGAATAGTCAGTAAATCTTATGGCGCTAAGTTTTTAGCTGCGATACCAAAATGTAAAACTAACATTTAGGTCCGTTTAGGGGGCCGTTTAGTTAAAAGGGGATAGATATGTATTCTTCCAAGTACAGGCATAAAGGCAAGTTTTATTGTGTGATAATTCTTTTTTGCATACTCGCTATAGTACCGGGCATATCTATGGCAAAAGTTACCTGCATTCGGCTTACCAGTGAGCACACGGCCGACACCACGGATTTGAAACGTTTCCGGCAGTTCCCGGCATGGAGAGATAAAGAGGGTAACGACCTTGCCCTGGCGGTATGGAAATATTTGTGCGGCTATGAAACCGGTCTCTATCATTTCAACGAGATTCTCGAAGGGCAGGACCCGTTTGACGAATATGCGACGGTGCGCGAACCGCTGAAGATTTTAAATGTTTACAATATGGCTTATTGCGGAATTTTCGGCCCTGTTCTGGACGGTATTTTCCAGGGAGTTGGTTTCGAAAAGGGGCGTTCCTTCGGTCTTGAAGCGTGGAACCACTGCGCAAGCGAACTCTGGTATGATAATGCCTGGCACTACTTCGACCTGGATGTCCGCGGGGTTCTCACGGACGCCGACGGAACGGTGGTCAGTCTGGATGAGGCCAAACGAAACAGAAACCTCTGGACAAATCCCCCGGTAAAGGTGGAGCCGTTTTTTCCAAAGGACCATGATAAAAACAGGGTATTCGAAATTTATCGAGGCAGCCGGGTCAATTACTATTACCGCTGGTTCGAGGCCGGCCACACTATGGATTTTTCCCTCCGGCAGGGC
Organism: uncultured Pirellulales bacterium; assembly: GCA_964653075.1. GTDB lineage: Bacteria > Planctomycetota > Phycisphaerae > Sedimentisphaerales > Anaerobacaceae > NIOZ-UU13. The sequence continues at coordinate 2,631 of CAZZAX010000017.1, read as the reverse complement.
GAGTCGTTCACACGCTTCTGGACGCCGCAGGGCGGCCGCTGGAACCATCTGCCCCGGTATAATACAACCGAATGGATAAATAAACTCATTCGGCAAAAGCCTGTCGGTATGAAACCTAACCATCGCGAGTTTACACGCTGGAATCACGGTAACGGACTCTTTCACTACGCCCCCGTTTTATCTGATAAGTCGTCGGATTTTGCAGATGGATTTTATGCCGTAACAAACCTTACTCCCGGGCCAAAAGGTCTGCATTTAAAGCGAACGGCAGACGCTGAAGTTATCTTCGAAGTCTTCACGCCCTATATTATCGTTGCGAAAATCAACGACCTCGAAGACCTGACCGACGATTCGCAGGCCTCAGTTGTGACCGTAGAGGCCTTCCTGCCTTTCGATGCGGCTGTATCGCTGGACCATGGAATTACATGGAAAGCCGCAGGCCAGTACGAACCTGATAAGAAGACCGTAATTGATTTGACGGACATGGTCAAAGGCTCCTACGGCTATCTCTTAAAACTTTCCACCTCCGGCCGCAAAAATGCACCCGCAATAAAGTCCCTGAAAATCGATACCTGGGTACAGGTCGCGCCCATCAGCCTGCCAAGGCTAAAAAAAGGAAAGAATCATTTTCAGTATAACCTCGGCGACCGCTACGGCCTGGCCACAGTCCCGATGCTGATAAATCCCAATACCGCCGACCCCGAAGACCTGAAGAAGTATCTAATAAAGAAGCCCAAAGATTATGACCCGAAGCGCAACACCAGCCGTATCCGCGGCGATGTAATTATGCGCCTGACAGCTCCCGAAGGGACCAAAATAGCCTGGTTCACCACCGGCGCCACCTTCAGAACATACCAGCGAGAGCAGGCAAAAGATACCGACAATCGTATAGCCTATTCGGTCGGCCAACCCACAAATTTCAAAGAGATTTACAAATCGTCCGTCCCCACCTGGGTAAATCACTGGCGATACAACTGGGATGAAGATGTTATTCTGGAAAGGCCGGAAGAACAGGTTTATGTAAAGTTTACCGGCAATCCGGCCCTAAATACAATTCGTGCGTGTTTGCACTTACTCCCGAAGCGTCTGCCAAAAAGCAATATACGCATTGAGCATGGCTATAGTATTGACGGCTGTGGGCAAAAGGAAACTGTGGCTCTTGACAGGCCGGGCAGCTACTCGGTCGATTGTATCAGCGAACCGGAAAATATTTTCATCAAGATAAGTGTCCCCTCGAAATAGGTGATTTGTCGATACCAAATTCACAATATCCCCCATTGTAGGGGCAACCCCATGTGGTTGCCCTAACATCCTCAATAGTCACTACCGAATACAGACGAAGGTTGCGAGTTGAAACAATCGTCACCCTGAGCTCAGTCGAAGGGTCTATCTAAAATATATATCATTCTGAACGTAGTGAAGAATCTCAATCCCATTAATCAATCATCAATTATCATTAATCATTTCATTGCTGGCCTACGGTAGAAATGCTATATAAACTACTTGCCCCGTTAGAGTGCCGTTTACTCTAATGGGGTCATTGCGTGGTTGTCCTGATATTTAGCCCCGCAATTCATTGAGGGGTCCTAAGTCCCCAATAATTAATCAATGTCAATCATAAATCCGGAGTAACTGCTAATAGCTACCGAAGCCCAAATCCTCGCTAACCGGCGTAATGCCTAAAAAACCAACAGCCCCACTGTCCCTAATAAATACCATACCTTCGCCTAATATGTTTACCCCAAGAAGAGCAATCATTTGCTGTCATCAAATAATACAAAAAATCTTCCTCCATGTTTTCATCTGTTACATACCATGGCATGTGGAGGGCCGTGTAAGGTCTATCGGTCCTATATTGACCTTGGGAACGATTATTCTGTTTATTATATAAAGCAAAGGTGGTATCTATTGCTGCATAAAAAAACCTGGTGTTTGCTTTGCTCTGCCAAAAATGATTTTCCCATGAAATAACTTTATCTCGTAGGGGGCAAGATTCCGGTATGTCATTGATTTCTAAACTTAGCCCACATTTAAATGCATCAAACTCATTCATCCCTTCCATTAAGACATCAATGACGTCTAATGGAATACTTGTTAAATCCAAATCAGGGTCAGTGACGATATAATAGTTGTCTGCATATTTATCAACTGCCCCACTATCCCATGGAGCTCTATGACCCAAATTCTCATCTAAATAAACTATTTCATAGGGGCAGTTGTTATAAAAATCGAGCAAGGGAGGATAATCAGATTTATTATCAACAAATATAATCCGAAGATTAGGAATTTGCTCTAAATACGTCGCCATTTTCCTTGGCCAGGTGAGTAAATTAAAGTTGTTTATAAATACAGTAATTTGTTTCATAGTAACCATCCGCGAGAATTTTAAACAAAAATCGCTGGTACTTAATGAAAAGTAAGCAAGGACGTATGAAGTAGAATTGAGGCTTTATATTAATAGTTACGAAAATCTTGTTAAAATCATAAAAAAAACGCCGGTAATTTTCAACGAATTTCTATTTTTCTAAAAAAAATTTTATCTCTTTATTCAAAAACGAGTTACGAGCATCGAGCATCCAAAATCGAGCCCAATTTTCGACAAAAAGTGATACTAAAAATGCTCAAATTTCA
>CAZZAX010000016.1:29458-58182 GCA_964653075.1 uncultured Pirellulales bacterium | reverse complement strand
CTTGAGGTTCATCGAGACAAACTTCAGTTAGCTGTTATTGAGTCTTTCAAGGATAGAGGTTTCTATTGGGACTCTGATGCTGGCTATGATAGTAAAGTTGATGAAACGTACGATGAAGAGATAGAGTCATGGCCATGGTCGGTAATTGCAATAGAGGAGGGTTGGGCAGAAATAGCAGGAGATGCTCTTATTCATTTCCGATCAACAGCCATTTATCCAGATCCAGATTCTCGCTACCGTGATCCGGATACAAAAGAGTTAGTTTTTTTTGGTCAAGTGCATGCTACACTGGTTTCTAGAATAACGGTTCAAGTCCAAGTTAAGGTCAACGTTGATTCCCTCCGGCAGAATATCCTGCAAATGGACGAATTAACTGTCAACGATGATCGCGATATCTGGTTTTGTGATGACGAAATTGAAGAGATACGTAGAGACAGTGATACTTTTGATGAGTAGCAAACTAACAGCCAAGAAATTATGTACTAACATTCGGATCAACTCGGACCGGTAAAAGCTGCCGCTTTTCTGCCCGGTGAATTCTTCGTTATCCAGTAACCCAGGAGAGCTTAATGGGGGTAGCATAATATGGCCTAATGCGTTTCGTCATTGACGAAGAGATGTGGGTTCGATTCCCATCCCCCCCATTTTCATTTTGCGTGTAACTATGACTGATTATGATATCCTTAATCTCTATATGCTTCAGAGTGCCAATGTCAGGGAGCTTTGGAATGTCAGGAAAGGTTTGATTAAGGACATCAATTACTATATTAGAAAGTCAGTCAATTCTCAGATTCATAATAAAACCAAATTGTTATCCCTCATATATTCCGCTTGGTCAGAAGCGCAGTTTGTACAAATACTGTATACACCAAAAGGTTTTATGGTTTTTGAGATTGACAAAATTAAAGCACATAAAGGCAATCAAGGTATAGCAGCTGGCTGGAAGTACATGCTGAGTGAGGCAATGAACAAAGTCGGAAACACCAGCAATAATAAAGACCTCGGAAGTAGGCTTACAGCTCTAATAGAACTAGTCGACGAGTATATTGAAGAACCAAGTATTTTGAGGAATAAGATTGCGCACGGACAATGGATAAACGCTCTAAACCGAGATAATACCGCCAAGAATGAGCAACTTACAAATCAGCTTTGTTCTTTAGATCCGGTTGAAATTGAGAAACGATTTGAGATACATAGATATTTGGGATACATCGTCCGTGATTTAGTTCAGTCGCCCACGGCGGGTTTTCATAGGCATTACTGGACGAATATCGTTAATCTAGAAAACTACATAAAAAGAACAAAAGCTTGGTGCTTTGAGTCGAAAAGAAACAGGCTTCTTTCAAAGCCAATAACTTACTGTAACAACAATGGATAACATCCGGCTGCATTGAGACCGCTCGCAAGCTCGCGTCTCATGATCCCTTGCGTTAGCCGTAGCGAAACATCAGAGGAGAAATTATGGGAACTGAAATTAGAACATGGCAGATAGAAAACGGTTCATTAAAGTCGATAAATTCAAAACTTCAGGATAATAGACGAACAGAACCTTATGATTTAGAACCCTGGATAAAGTCAAATCCAGAGATATTGGGTTCTGACATTGCGATTATTGGCCGTCAGATTTCTTCAAAATCAGGTCCTATAGATTTGTTGGGTATAGATTCTTCTGGCAATATTGTAGTCATTGAGTTGAAACGAGATAAATTGCCAAGAGAAGCATTAGCACAGGCTATTGACTATGTTTCTGATGTTGCAATGTGGAGCATTGAGAAAGTATCGGAGGTGTGTGCATCAAATTCAGATAAATCTCTTGAAGAAATATTTGAAGAGCAGTTTCCTGATGTTGATTTGGAATCAATAAATATAAACAGCATGCAAAGGATTCTCTTGGTTGGATTTTCAATGGAAGCATCACTTGAACGGATGATTGAATGGTTATCTGATGGTTATGGAGTCAACATTAACGCCATTATTTTATCATATGTTAAAACTAACCGTGGTGAAGAGATATTAATGAGAACATCAATTATTTCTGAAGAGCTTGAACAAGAAAGAGTTAAAAAGAAAAAGAAATTTGAGATTCCCATGTCTGACGAACCGGGGGATTATGAGGAAAATGTTCTGCGTGAAAAATTAAAAGCGTATTTGTCGAGGTCATCCAAAACAAATCAAAGAATACAAAAAGTATTATTGCCGGCATGTTTAGAAAACCCCAAAGTTAGCCGAGAAGACTTGAAGAAGAAATACCTAGAATTTGATCCTACTGCTGACGAGTCAAAAATAGGCTACTATTTAACACCTATTTCAAGTCAGCTGGGTATGAAGAAGAATGACTTTTTGAGACAAGTGATAAGGTATGAATATCCCCGTTTCGAATGGGAAAAGGATAATTTTAGAATAGAAGAAAAGTATCATAAAATGGTTAAAGAAATATTGAAGGAAATAACCGAATGACTGCTAACAAATCGTTACACCTGACATTTTTCCGCTAAGCTTCAAAATGCAGGTGAACTCAATCGTTAGCAGTTTCGTAATTGAATCCTCAGAAAACTGCATCAGTCTTTTGAGGGTTTCTTTATTTTTGGAGGTGTTTGTCTGGTATGAGCGTTGTATCCGAAAGGTACGCCATCCTCTTTCTCTTTTTCGCACACATGTGGCTCTATTGACCTCTTAATAGACAAGCAAGAACTCACATGCTGATAAGATACTGTAAATAAACGTCTTATATCGTGTGTATTTTCCCAGCGTCATGGTATGGCGTCAGTTCGTGGGCCGACATTTGCATAGTCCATTTGGCATATCCTTGGGGGGGCGTACTGCAGGCAATCGTTATCACCGGACAAGGGAATATCAGCGTTTGTTTTTGCGCTGGTCGAGGCGCTCTCCCAGAGGACGGCGTACCGGAATGTCCAGCCCGCCGCCGGCTTCAAGCTCATCGAAGAGCTGTTTTTTCATCTCCTCGATGCGCTCGCGATAAGCGGGAACGTTAATCAGGTTATGCCGTTCGTGCGGGTCGGTCTTAAGATCGTAAAATCCGTCGTGGTCCCAAACTCCCTGATAGAATATGTACTTATAACGTTCGGTTCGAATGGCAAACACAGTTGGTGTGGCGGGGAAGTTCCACTCCCAGTAATACTCGTAAAGAATATGGTCGCGCCATTGAGTTGATTTACCTCTGAGCAGCGGCAGGAAAGATTGGCCGTCCATTTTCGCCGCCTTCGGGGGCTGCAAACCGGCGGTCGCCAGCAGTGTCGGGGCGATATCTATGTTCTGCAGCATTTGCGTAACTTTTGTTCCCGGTTCAATAATGCCGGGAGCGTATGCGAGCATCGGTACGCGGATAGATTCTTCGAAAGCATCCCGCTTGTCGTAGAAGCCGTGCTCTCCGAGCGCAAAGCCGTTGTCGCCCATGTAGAGAACAAGCGTTGACTTACTCAGGCCCGTCTGATCCAGATAGTCAAGAACGCGCCCGAGGTTCTCATCCAGCCCGTGCACGGTCTCGCAATATTGTTTATAGAGGTTGTCGAATGACGGAACTGGGTCATTATCATATTGTCCTGTTTCCATATGGTCGATACCGTGGATGCTGTAACGCCGCTCGCGAACCCAATGCGGCTGGGTCTGGTAGTTGCGTTCTGTGTTGGCCATCGTTTCAGGGCGTTTTACATCGGCCGTCCCGTAGCGGCCCTGGTGGCGTTTTGCGGGCTGGAAGGGATAATGTACGGCCTTGAACGACAGATACAGAAAGAACGGCCGGTTAGTATCTCTGCCGTTCTTTAGCCATTCGAGCGCCTGGTCTGTCAGTACGTCGGTTGTGTATCCTTCGAACTGGCGGTGATTGTTATTGATGTTGAGTATCGGGTCGAAGTAGGTTCCCTGGCCCTTGAAGCTGGCCCAGTGGTCGAAGCCGGGTCTCGGGGCATCGTGTTCGTGGCCCATGTGCCACTTACCTATGAAGGCCGTCTGGTAGCCGGCCTTCTGCAGGTACTTCGGAAAGAAAACTGTTCCTTTTGGTTCCGGCCGCTGATTATCAACGATGCGATGGTGGTGCATATATTGCCCGGTGAGTATAGACGCCCTGCTCGGTGAGCATAACGAGGTGCTGACAAACGCGTTGGTAAGATGTGCTCCCTGCTGCGCCATGCGGTCCATGTTTGGCGTTTGAAGGAACTCCGGCGCGCCTTTGATGAATCCCATAAAGTCGTAGCGATGATCGTCGCTGAGCACAAAGACAATATTCCGCCTGGCTGTCTTTTCGTTTCCGGCGGCTAATAGATATTGCCCGGCAGTACCAAAAAAGGCAAATGCGACCGAGCCGCGTCCGAGAAGGTCGAGGAAGTCGCGCCGGCTGCAATGAGGCTGTAGAGTGTTATTTCGAACCTTCAATTTTACTATCTCCTACTTACGCGGAGCCACAACTATATCCCCGCCAGGCACACAACACTTCCGTCCCGTAAGGAAGCGAACAGGCAGCCATTCGCTGCAATCATGCCGTCGAACACAGGGGGATAGTCAATCGCTGTTTCAGAGAGTTTTTTTCCATTTTCGGCTGACACGGCTACAAGCCTGGCTCCCTTGCGCGCCTCGAAGGCGGCGTAGGGATCTTTCGAGTCAAAGAAATCCGGTGCACCGGCCACGAAAAGAGTATCGCCTGCTTTGACCATGGCACGGATTCGAACCGGCAGCCAATTCGTCCAGAGCGGCTGTTCCGCCCGCGTATATCCAATGCCCTTGTCCGCCCCGAATCCCCACCTCACTTCGTCCAGGCCGGGATTGCCATCGCGAGGGATGTGCGATTGGGGCAACCACGCAAGGGGCTTGCGCCAACCTTTGTCTCCTACAATCTGCGGCTCGGTCGTATTGAAGTCTGCGAATAGCAGATAGCCCTCCCTGCCCGGGAAAAACATCAAGCTGTGCACGTTCCGGCGATAGAACACCCTGACGGCAAAAGTTTTTTCGTCGTCAACCACGAGGAGCTGTCCTGTCTTCGGGGCCTGGTTCGCCAACTGGAAGCCGGGCCATCGCTTCGAGTACATCCAGAACGTGCGGTTATACCAGGAGTCGTCCAGCAGGCCGGACGTCGAGAAAATATGCATTCCCACATCCTGAGCGCCCTTGCTCGAAAGGACCTCCACTTTGATCTCCTCCAACTCAGGCGTCATTTTCTTCTGTCGCATATAGACGTATCCGCCTTCACTGACGAGCACGTCCGAATTGGCCCCCAGGATGAAAAAGGCAAGGTCGCGATCTTTTTCCACGTCTCGATGCGGTCCTTCCAAGAGGCCCTTGTGGAGAATCTTTCCGCTGACCGCATCCAGCCCATATACGCGGATACCGCCGTCGAGATAGGTCGAACGTCCCGCCGTGAAATAGGCCACGCCCTTATTGACCAGCACGCTGCCGTGGACAGGCCAGGCTGACTCCACCTGGTCGAAATAGGCAATTCGTCTATCAGTAGGCGCCGCTAAAAATCGCCATACGAGTTGGCCGTCCGATACTCGCAGACAGTAAACATATCCGTCTTTAGAGCCTACAAGCACCATCCCTCGGTAAATTGTCGGGGGCGAGTCGATACGCCCGTTTGCAGTGAACTGCCAAATCTCTTTTCCGCTCGCCATATCCAAAGCATGTAATGTATGAGCATCCGGCTCGGCAACAAAAACCTTACCGGCGGCAGCTACGGGGGCAGTTAAAGCTCCCTTAAGAGTGGTCTGCCACCTGACAGCTACATCAGGGCGGACACGGCTGCGCGTTGTGCCGCTGCGAGAAGCATCGTGGCGGTACGTCGGCCAGTCATTGCCGGGGCCGGTAACGGCATCGGCAGGTGTTCCGTAAGCTGGGCCCTTTTCGAGGCGCTCATTATCCGGGACCGCCTCAGGAGCAACGTCCGGCCCCGATGTTACTGCTGCATATCCCAGAAATTTCGCACCGGGCTGACAGAAACATTGATCCGACGGGACATACAGCATACCGTTGGCGGGCATCATTCCGTATTTGCATGCGCCGCGAAGCCAGTTGTTCTGGGAATGATTATCCGCCTTAAAATCGAGGTACTCGGCGCCTTCGTAAGAGCTGATTAAATATCGGATGGTTGCCTTATTGCGATAACAGCGATGATGGTGTTCCGGACTTCGCAGGTTATTTACGAGGATGCGTTTTTTCTCGGCACCCGAGCGAAGGTCCCAGCCGATGACCAGCGAATTCGGGCTTTTGCGTACCACCTTGCCATCGTCGTCCACGCTGAGCATACCGCGCCAAACCAGTCCATCGATTACGAACAGGTCATCTCCTTCACCCCCGCCTATAGGTGGAACAGTTTTATCCCAGAGCAGTCTTCCGTCCTTTGCATCATGGGCGGCGACAAATTTTCCGCCCTGCATGACAACAACATTATCGCAAATAAGCAGCGTTTTGGGGGTGGTAAATTTCGGTTGAACTCTCCATAACTGGCGGCCGTCTTTCAAATTGAGCGAGACCAGATTTTTTCCGCTCAAATAGATAACTCGTCCATTGTCAATTGCTAATGCCAGAGGACGGATAGAGCCTGCCTGTTTCTCCCAGAGCACCTTATTAGTCCGGCCGCTAACAGCAACCAGAGCAGCTCCTATATCTTGAACTCCTCTGCGCTTTGCAATGCCTTCCGGAACTTGTCGAGTATATGCTACGGCGATACCGTCGCTGAGAAGAATCTCACTCGTGCCCCGTGTCGCTTCAACCGTATCAATGATATCACCCGTGGCCGCGTCCAGGATAGACATCGGGTCGCGGTAGCTCAGAGTCGTGTAAAGCCGGTCAACGTCGGCAACTATTTTGCGCTGGTTCTCGTTGGGTACGTCAGTGCGCCTGCCTCGTAACGTGGTCCAGTCTTTGCCAATATATTGCTCGGGATTCCACTGCCTCCAGCCCCAGGCATCAAGCGGGCGTTTCCAGAGCAACCGGCCATTGAAAGCGTCCCGCGCAACAAGCGACCAGCGATCGGGCAGACGCTCGTCGGTAATACCTATCAGCCCCTCGTCGAAGAAGTAGAACAGCCTGCCGGCCGCCGAGACCGGTGACTGAATTCCGGACGGTGTTTCATGGCTTCGAAGCCACAGGGGCGGCGCAACCCACTGAAGGCTTCGAGGCGGTCCGACAACGGAATCATCGGCGACCGCATTGTTACTTGCGTCATGCAGAAAATGTGTCCACTGGTCAATATTGTCGGGCCAGGATTTAACGATTTTTTTCCACTGTCCCCTGCGCCAGGCGCAGGCCACTGCTCCGGGGGCCAGGACCCGCATTACCTCGTCCCGAGTGATACCACCGGCTTTATGCACGACAACGAGGTTGATTAGATTATCAGCGTAAGGAAGCACCGAACCTGAATACTGTTCAACGGAGACCGGCCCATAGAGGCCTTTTTCTTTAATATAGCTTCTCGCTTGCAGCACCCTGGCCGGGTCTGCTTCGAGCCCGTGAACCGTAAAACTGTCATTTATTCGCAGGGCCGCAGTCAATTTTCCATCGCCACAACCAAGATGGACCACTATGCCGCCCTGCACGCCGGTTATATCGATAATCTCTTTGGCCTGCGTTATCGCATCAATCTTTTTTGCCTGGGCTGTACCAATAAAAAGAAAAACAGCCGGCAGTATCAGCATCCACAGCTTTATTGTAGAATAGTGTCTCATTTTGCAAAACCTCCTTCTTTCTAAATATTTATGCAGACTTCTCTGATGATTCAGCTTTATTTTCCCTGTAAAAAACTTATCGTTTGCTATGCAGTCTTGATAGAACGTGACGCTGTAGAAATTCCATGTGTGCCTTTTGTGCAAGGGAACGTCTGGCGGTTTTTTTGTACTGCTCGAATATCTCCTGTATTCCAGCGGTTTGTTCGTCTCCGGTATGTACAACAACACGATATCGCAAGGTCAGTATATGCTCTTTAGCCAAATCGAAATGGTCGTCTTCGAGCCAGTACATGGGTGTCGGCGAGAAAAAACCGTAATCACGGGTAAACCATTTGCTCGGATACCAGCGATTGTCCGGATTCTGTAGAATCGCAATGCCTTCTGTAACGCCATTGCGTGTGCCCCAGTAATCGCACCATGGCGAGGCAATGCCGAATGTGTTTTTCTCGGTGGTCTTTCCCTCAGCGTTGATGATCGTGCCTCCGGCCCTGACACTCAGCTCCGGTACAACGCGCGCCGAAAACAAAGAGTGGTTTGTCTTCAGGATACGAATATCCGTCAGGGCTTTGAGGGCAATCCTGAAATCAATAAATCGAAGGTCTTTATTAAGCGCGGTGATAGTGACTCGACGCGCATCTCGAATGACCGGTTCTTTGCCCGGCTGCCGCCAAAAGCATGTATCGGTAAAAACTACCCGGTTGCCGGATGCCCTGATGAGCTTCGGTCCCTGCGAGACAATCTGGCCGCGTTCGTTGATATCCTGCCAATAATTGCCGCCGTTGACGCGGTCGCAGCCGAAGAACAGCGAATGATGGTGTGGATACGGCTCTGATGTTTCGGTAGTGACCGATTTATTCGATGCCGGTCCACATACCGGCCAGAAATACGGGTACTTCTGAGAGGCATCGAACTTGTAGCGGGTGAATAGTTTTCCGCCGACGTTAACTTCGATATGATTCTTTTCAAGTTTTGCCGTCACTTTCTGAGGGCCTGACTGTTTTCGACCATCATATTCTGCCGGAGACAGAGAACAGGCGCCAATGACTAAAAGTAAAACTGTGGCAATAAATATCCAGCGATTCATAAAAGTCTCCTGTTATCCAATAACCAAATTCACAGACACCATGGGCTGCGCATCGGCTTGGAAACCATCCGGTTAGCTCCGTCATCATTGAGGAATTGTTCCTGTTCGGGGTCCCATTTCAACTTTCTGCCAAGCCTCATCGCAATGTCACCCAGCAGACATACACTGCAGGAACGGTGGCCGACTTCAACCGGTGCCACAGTTTCAGCACGCGATTTTATGCACTCGAGGAGATTTGCCTTGTGGCTGTTGCTCTTGTAGAGATGGATTTCATCAGGGCCGATAGTCGAGGTCAACAACGACTTCGGCTCGGCATCGATACGACCTCGCCTTACAGATACCCAGCCTTCCGTTCCCTCGAAAAGGATCCCTTGTTGGTTCTTTTTATTGTCAGTGCAGATAACCTTTACTCCGTTTGCATAAGTGTATTCAATGCGGAAGTCACCATGTACGTTCCAGAGTCCGTCTTTCGGGTATTCGGCTTGTCCTTCGATTTCAACCGGGCCTGTGTATTCGGTGCCCATTCCCCACTGTGCTATGTCGTTGTGGTGGGCACCCCAGCCTGTTATCATGCCGGCGCCATAATCCTGGATGCGCAGCCAGCCCGGCCGGTCGTAGCCTTTTTGAGGATGGACGCGTTTTTCCGTATAATCGGCCCAGGGTGCAGGGCCTAACCACATATCATAATCAAGCGCCTCTGGGATTGGCATTGGCGGCTGGGGTGTTGTAGCCGGGTCCGTGCCGAAGGCAACCTTTACTGTGTGCAGCTTGCCGATGCGGCCGTTTCGAACCAGCTCGCAGGCTGTCCGGAATCTCGAATCGGAGCGCTGCTGAGATCCAACCTGAAAGATTCGGTTGTAACGGCGAACCGTGTCGCTTAACACACGTCCCTCTTTTATAGTCAGAGTCAGCGGTTTTTGCAGAAAGATATCCTTGCCGGCCCTGGCGGCGGCAATCGAGGGCAGAGCATGCCATTGGTCGGGCGTAACAACTGAAACGGCGTCGATATCATCCCGTGCAATCAGGTCCCTGAAATCTTTGTACGCGGCACAGTCGCCGTTTGCTTTATAATGCTTATCTACGAGCTGCTGAGCGTATTTTACCCTGTTGGAATCGACATCGCAGACAGCGACGACCCGGGCCTGTTTGAATCCCAGAATTTCTCTCAAATCGCCGAGCCCCATACGCCCGACGCCGATACAGCCGAATGTTATGCGATTGCTCGGTGCGTCGGCGCCGAAAACCGAAGACGGCACGATTGTCGGAGCCAATAGAAACGTTCCTGTCGCAGCAACTGCCGAATTTTTCAAAAACTGCCGGCGGGTTATTATGTTTGTTTTGCTGGTTTTTTTGTTTTTCATGTCCTAATCCTGTCGTAAGTTGTTGATAAACTTTTTATAGACGCCATGGGCTGCGCATCGGCCGGCTGAGCAAACGATTGGCAGTCTGGTCATTTGTGAACCGTTCAGCGTCCGGGTCCCATTTTAGTTTTCGTCCGACCTGTATGGCAATGTGTCCCAACTGGCAAAGAGAGGTGGTTCGATGACCTACCTCGGCGTCCGCCAGCGTTTGCCGGCGCGTTTTAACGGCGTCGATGAAGTCCCTCTTTTCGCTTTTAAGAGGCAGATGGATTTCATCCGGGCCAATCGTTGATTTCAGAATTGACTCCGGATGGGCCTTCAGAGAACGGCTGTTATAATCGGCTTCGATCCATCCGTCGGCACCTTCGAACCGCACGTAAGGGTGGCTGATATTGTAAAACAGGCGGACACCGTTGGCAAACCTGTACCTGAGTTCAAAACTCAGCAGCACGTTCCACAGGCCCTCTGTAGGAAAGCGGCCGGAGCCTTCGACTTCCACCGGGCCGGTGCGTTCGGTGCCGTTACCCCACTGGGCAATGTCGTTCAGGTGCGCACCCCAGTTAGTAACCATTCCTTCACAGTAGTCCAGAACCCTCATCCAGCCGGGACGCTCGTAACTGCCTGGCGGATGAACACGTTTCTCGGTGTATGGCGCCGATGGTGCCGGCCCAAGCCACAATTCATAATCCAGCTCCTTCGGTACCGGCATCTCCTGTTGCGGCTCACATCCCACGTCACCGGCGGGCACTCCCGTACGAATTGTGTGCACCTTGCCGATTCGCCCATTTAATACAAGCTCACATGCGCGTTGGAAACACGCATGTGAGCGGAACTCACTGTCGGTACGGAATACACGATTGTACCGCTTTACCGTATCGCTGAGAACCCGGCCTTCGGCGATATTCAAAGTCAGAGGTTTCTCACAGCAGATGTCCTTTCCGGCCCTGGCAGCAGCTATAGCTATTGGCACATGCCAGTGGTCCGGTGTGGAAATCATAACCGCGTCGATGTCCGCGCGGCCTACAAGCTCCCGAAAGTCCTTGTATATCGAACAGCCTTTGAAAGTACCGGAAACCTGCTCTTTGGCGTAATGTTTCTCCACGGCCTTTTTTGCGTTGCCAAGTCTCCATGCATCCACGTCACAAACAGCTATAACCTGGGTGTCGGATGCATTCAGAAACGATTTGAGATTGGAGTAATAGGCCTGCCTGCCCATTCCAATCATCCCGACTGTTACGCGATTGCTCGGTGCATTGGCGCCAAATACAGAAGCGTAGTGTGGCACGGGCATCCTGCCCGTGTTCACGGCCTGGAAGGCCGTGTCACCTAATAAAACTGTGCTTGCCGCGGCGGCTGCCGAACTTTTGAGAAACTTCCGGCGGCTTATGGCATCTGTCTTTTTGGTTCTTCGGTTTTTCAGATTCCTTGCCTGCCTTTCCTTATGTAAACCTAAGATTTTGGTATTTGCTCCGTGCGGTATTATCATACCAAATACTTTCGTCGATGACAACTTAGTAATTCTACCAAAATCTTTGTGATATCTCCAATGCTCGAGACGTTTTTTTCCTTGATTTTTCGCCCCGATTCTGTTATTAGCAAGACCATACTATAGTAACACAAAAACCTGTCATTGGAGTATTTCACGATGCGATTACTCAGGCCTGCGATATCTGTACTTGTAGTGCCTTTGGTCATTTTTCTGATACTGTTCGGGATTTTCTCTCGCACAGCCGTCGGCAGCTCATCAAATAAAATCAACCGGGCGATACCCTGGGAAAGGCAGTATAAAATCAAACCGAACGAGAAGGCCCGGCTCACTGCCGCTGATGTGCTCGGTCCCGATGGAATCGTATATCCTGACTGGACGAAATGCGGCGTCCAGGGTGGGATTCCGGAGGTCGAAGGGGTTGTATCAATCGAGGACTTCGGCGCTAAAGCAAACGACCAAATCGATGATTCCGCAGCTCTGGCAAAAGCGTGCCTGGCCGCGGGCAAAATGGGCGGCGGCGCGGTGCTGCTTGCCGAGGGCCTCTATTATCTCGACCGTATGGTGACGGTACGCCACGATAACGTGGTTATCAGAGGCAAAGGTTCCGGAAAGACCAGTTTAATCTTTCGATATTCCTTCCCCGATAACGGCGTTGTTTTTTACAATCCATCTGCAGGTGGCAGGGTGGGCAGGAATACTCGAATTGAAATGCACTGTAAACCTTCTGGCTTGATGAAAATGACGATAATGGTTGATGATATTGTTATTGGCCGGTGGACTCGAAGTCAGCACTCAGGCAATACATTTGGTTATGCTGTATATGGCCGAAATGCTGTCGGGAAAATTTCAGATGGCAAACATGTGTTAAAAGGTATCGCAGAATACAAAGATGGTACGTCATGCACAGGAGAAATCTCAATCATCCTTGATTCAACGTTTAATGACACCCGGCTTGTTGCTGATACACGAGCGGCTATTACTTTTGCCGGCAAGGGGACGACCGGCAGAAAACTGAAACTGGCTAAAGACGGCAAACGGGGTGATATGACGCTGGAGTTGGAAAGTACCGATGGGCTCCGGATTGGAGATTGTATCCTTATTGAAGGGCCTGCTACAGAACGCTGGAAAAAGCTTACTAAGAATGCCTGCAAGTGGGGGCTATATCGTATGTATGAGGTCATCATCAACGATATAAAAGATAATACTATTTCTATTAATCAACCGCTGCGGATTGAATTTCCTGTTATCGATGGTTCCTACGTACGGAAAATCTCCCCAATACAGCGATGCGGAATTGAATCCCTGCGCATAGAACAAACGGAAAACCTATGGATAAGCAGTGTGGTCTTTTATCACGGATGGAACTGCTGGGCAAAAGACGTAACCGTGAAAAAGTGCGGCCGCTTTCCCGTGTATGGCTCGATGGCAAAATGGTGCGAAATCCGCGACTGTGTTTTCGATGACGCCTGGTTCAAAGGCGGCGGCGGTACGGCCTATACCGGCTGGGACAAATGCTGGGATTGTCTTATAGAAAACGTCGAGACATTTAAAATGCGGCATGCACCCCTTTTTCAGTGGGCCGCCAGCGGCTGTGTCATTCGCAAAAGCGTCTTCCACGAGAGCGACGGCCAATGGCACGCGGGCTGGACGAATGAAAACCTTATCGAACAATGTGTAATTGAGTCTGCCCGGGGCCATGGAGGCTATGGCTATGGAATGTGGGCTTCACCGCCGCAGGACACGGCACATGGTCCGAACGGGCCGAGAAACGTGGTGTACAACTGCGACGTCAGCTCTCCGAGAGCGGGCGTCTGGATGGGCGGCATGAACGAAAACTGGCTGATACTCTACAATCGTTTTATCGCCGATAGCGGCCCGGGTGTGTTCGCTAAAACCGCAAGCTTCGACCATATTATTAAGGGCAATGTTTTCATCCTCAAGGACGGCAAATCGCCCATGGTATCTCTCGCCACGTCCGACTGTTTAGGAGCCGAGATAACAGGCAACAGTTTATATGGCGGCAATGGTAAATTAACTGGTGGAACGGCCGCCCCGGTGGTACTCAAAGACAACAAAGTTTTTCCGCTCGGCGATGCCCCGAGACCGTCTCCGAAGGTGACGTCGATTTATGAATGGCAACAAAAGCAGTAAATCCTGAGCAAAGTCTAAGGATTATATCCTTGCAGAGAAGATTAATTAAAGTAGAGGAGTTTCATCATGGACAAAAGAATAAGCCGTCGTAATTTCCTGGGTTTCGTAGGTGGTAGTATTGCAGCGATGATGCTGCCTGATTCGGCAGGTTGGGCTAATAAAGGCAAGAAGCCGAATTTTATACTCATATTCGCTGATGATTTAGGCTACGGAGATATCAGCGGTTTCGGCTTGAAAAAATCGCCGTTCAAGACGCCCAATCTGGAACGAATGGCCGCCGAGGGCACCAGGCTGACAAGCTACTATGTGCCCACGCCTTATTGTGCCCCTTCACGGGCAACGATTCTGACCGGCAGGTATCCATTCCGTAACGGTGTCGTGTTTAATCCTTCACCCGATGCCGGCATCAATAGTGTAGGGCTGCCCGATTCCGAGATTACTATCGCCGAAGCGCTCAAGGAGGCCGGCTATGCCAGCATTTGCATCGGCAAGTGGCATTTGGGCCATACGTTTAAGTACCTTCCCCGCCGACAGGGCTTCGATGAGTACTACGGAATTCTGTACTCGAATGATATGCGGCCGGTACAGCTGGTCGAAAACGAAAAGGTCGTCGAGTATCCCGTCATACAGGCAACGCTGACCAAACGCTACACACAGCGTGCCCTCGATTTTATCGAGCAAAGCTTCAGTCGCAATCATCCCTTTTTCCTCTACCTGCCCCATGCAATGCCGCATAAACCGCTTGCGGCTTCTGAGGATTTCTATACACCTGATACACCGGACGATCTCTACGCGGATGTCATTCGCGAGCTGGACTTTTCTGTTGGTCTAATATTTGACAAGCTCAAACAATTAGGGATTGACGACAATACGTTCGTAATCTTTACCTCAGACAACGGTCCCTATTACGGCGGCAGCACAGGCGGGCTTCGCGGTATGAAAGCTCGAACTTGGGATGGCGGCCTTCGTGTGCCGATGATTGCCCGCTGGCCGGGCAGGATTCCCGCCGGTCTTGTAAACAACTCACCAGTCGGCTCCATTGATATCTTTCCAACTATTCTCAAGGCTGCGGGAGTTGAAATTCCCAATGACCGCGTTATTGACGGTAAAGATATCTGGTCATTACTGACCGAGGCTCAGGCCAAGAGTCCGCACAATGTGCTGTTCGGTATGCAGGGGCAGAATCTCGCAACTATCCGCAGCGGTAAATGGAAGCTCCACGTCCGCTCTCCGGGCGGTGTGCCTAAGCTTGTAGATAACTGGGTGGACCCGAGAGGGCCGGACGGCGTAACAATTATTGCTCCGTACGAACAGTCACAACCCAAGGATTATCCGGGCGTGATTGGCGGCGACAGGGCGAAAAATATAATGCTCTTCGACCTCGAAGCCGACCCCGCTGAGCAGCACGATGTAAGCAAGAAGTATCCTGAGATTGCAGAACGCATTAAAGATATCTACGAGAAGATGCTTGCCGAGGTGCCCGATTTCGAAAGGCCCAAAAGGTTCAAACAGCTCAGACGCATAAAAGGGGGCGAGCTTAAATACGACGATTAAGCAGCTCTGGTTTTAAGATTGCTTCGAATGTTATTTTTCAACCATTAGATGATAGCCCATTGATTTGAGCGTTTCACCGTTGGGCAAACGGTATAAATCGCTTCCGAAATTGACCGTTATGGTGGTGCCGTTTGCAAAGCTCGTTTGCTGAACGTTTCTGTCCGGTGTAAGAAAGCGATGGTCGGTCATCTCAGCGTAGCCGACCGCACGGGCAACATTACATACATCCTTATAGCTCTGGACAAAGCGGTTTTTGTTTTGGTTCCATACCTGCCGGGTGAACATGAACATCGGCGGTGTGCCGTAAAGAATATTAAAAAGGTCCCGCTTGTCCCATATAGCAGGCAGCTTATTATTGTAGTCTCCCCAGTACCACTGCGCGACGACACAATCATGATATACAAGCTCCCATAGCGGCAGCCGGTACTTGTGCCCGACCTGGAACTTGGCCACGCGTTCGGGCACCTCGTCCCAGATTTTTCTCATATTTCGACCGGCATCGGGAATTCGATACGGACCGAGACTCAGCATACCCTCGAAGTAGTGAACATACGGCACAGCCGCATCGTGCCCTGTCTCGCAGCCTGTTACGAGTTTCATATCTTCGGATATAAAACGCAATAGCTCCATTTTCCAGTATCGACTGTCACCTCGCGTCATCGGATGGTCCGGATGGTAGCATTCACGCCATGGCGAAGCTGTCGTTGTATCGATAAAACGACAGCGATAAGGATGCGTCTTCAACTCGGCGGGGACTCGCTGCCGGGCATACTTCGGCGCCTGTCTGTCGCACAAGACGCCGCACGGATACATTTTGCCGTCCCTGCCTTTCACTCGCCATCCTTTACGCGGGTCGCCGCTGCTATCGAGCATAATGTCCTTTGGCCATGCGGCCTGGGTCCAGTCCGGGTGCAATCCGCGAAGCTGCTGCTTTACGACCTGCGGATCCATCAGGTCCTGGTAGATATCATAACGACTCGAAAGGACACCATCCATTTCGTTCATTGCTTTGATAACATCCGGCCGCTCACGGTGGCTCCACAGGATTCGATTAATGCCGAGAGATTTCATCTCACGAATTATGTTTAGAGCATTTTTTTCCCAGCACCAGACGTTCACTGCTCCGGTTAACAAGTCCACGTTAGGATTTTCTTTTCGTTTCTGCTCTAAGGTTTTCAATAGACCCGTTTTTTGGGCATAAGAGCGATACCGTCTACAAACAGCGACGTGCCCGCCTTTATCGAAGAATACGTAGCGCAGCCGACGGGTATAACCGAACCGTCCTTTTTGCGAATCCCATTCCGGCGCGATGTAGAGTTTTTCATCTGTTCGCTGAATACGGACGGCTGCGTCGTCCGGCGTTTCGATGATGGCCATGTGTCCCTGCCGGCCGTCCGTTACGCCCCAGAAGGGCATACATATACCGTGTCCGCCGTATGTGATAAGTCTTCTCGGATTTATTGTCTTATCTTCGACCGGGTATGAAATCCCTTCGTTCATAGGCACCACCAGATATGTGCCGGATTCGCTCACAAACGGATGCGGAAACTTTAACGACCGGTTGAGTTTGCCATCAGCAGACAGTTCAAGAGTAAACTCAGGCAGATTTTTATCAAGAATCAGACTGGTTTTGATGTCCATTCCCAGCTCCGGCTGACGCCAGGTCATTTCAATGCTATTTCCGGCTTTGGTGCATTGCATTGTTTTACCTTTTGTTATAGGTTTTTGTCGCCAGGTCTGTCCCGTGCGTTTATCGGTTACCGAAAGGGTCGCATCGTCGGTATGAAGTGTAACTGAAATCACGGCGTTATCGACGGTAAGCTGTTGTGCCGCGGCTTGACAAAAACAGCATAAAAACAATCCTGCCAGTAAAATGATAATTATTTTGGATCCCGTGAGAAGTTGCCGCCTGACTTCCAACGGGGTGAGCGGAGTTACGAAAACCTCATTTTTATTTTTATATAACTTTATCATTTTATCTTTCCTGTTGTGGCATGGCCTTCACGTCTGTGAACACGGGCAGGATGCCCGTACCACGTGAAGGCCGTGCCACGGAGTTTACCTTCTCGAACTGCGCCTGCGGCGAAGCTCGTTTTGTTTTTCAGCCTTTTCGATCGTCTCTTTTATAGAAACAGAGGCGCCGCCTCTTGCTTTGGATTCATCAGCGGCGGACATAAAAGCGAATATTTCGATAGTCTCTTCCGGCGGCACAGGTACGTTTCCGGTCTTGAAGAATTTGATGATTTCCTCTATTAACGGCCCATAGCCGCCGGATCTGCCGCTTTGGTCTATACTCTTTGTGCCAAAAACTCGTGCACCATAGCCGCTCTTACCTTTTTTTACACCTCTGAAAGTACCGACTCGTCCGTCTTTCCAGAGACCGGTAACAAATTCGTAATTTCCTGTTTGCACACGTCTGACACTCTCACAGCCTATACCCATTATGGTAAAGAGCATCTCAACACCATGCACACCATACCAGTACAGGTCCGGGTGGTGCTCTTCGAGACTGCACGGACCAAAGACGTCACAGCCAAGCACATCGCCGACTTCTTTATTATTTCTCATGTTAATAATGCCGGGGCCGTACCGTAAAGAAGAGCTCGACCAGCACGGTATGTTATTTTCCTTAGCGAGCCTGAATATCTCAATCACGTCCGCCAGACTGCCGGCCATAGGCTTATCTATAAAGACAGGCTTCTTTGCTGCGATAACAGGGCGTACCTGTTCCAGATGAGGCCGGCCGTCAACACTTTCCAGCAGCACTCCGTCAACCTTGGCGCAAAGCTCCTCTATGGTATCGACAATTTCCACGCCGTACTTGTCACGGAGCTGGTTTGTGAAGTTTTCAACTCTATTGGCCGAAGAGGGAATGTCCGGCGAGCCGCCGGAATAGCCGGCAACGACCTTGCAGCCGTAGTTATTGGCCGGGTCGTTGATGGCCCTGGTAAAGGCGATGACATGTGAGGTGTCGAGGCCAATCATACCAAGGCGAAATACCTTTTCACGGGCTTCGACTTCAAAAGGTTGCATTAAAAATACAATTAATAAAACTGCCAGTAAAATAGTCTTTTTCATAATTGGTTCTCCATTTAGATTTAGTTTATTTCTTCAATTTCCATTCTCTGCAACTTAAACTTTTTTGTCGTACTGAGGAATTTTCATTAATTCGCCTTTTCGCAGCGCCGACTGATGTGCGATAATACCCGGTACGGTATAAGCCAGGGATTCGTAAACATCTATCGCAGGTCGGCGGCTGTGTATCAGGGCATCAATAAATTCGTGCGTCAGGAAAGTATGTGAGCCTTCGTGTCCGCTGTTATGGCGCAACGGCACGGGCAGCATGTCCGTTTTCCACCACTGGGGCTGTTTATAATGCTCGAAGTTCGGTGCCTCCCGGACAAAGCCGGCATCGTCCTTTTCCATCTGCTTAGCCGAACGAATGATGACTGCCGGCGTGCCGTTGGGATGTGCCGTATAGAAACTCATCTTGTCGCCTATCCACTGGGCCCGCTCACAGCCCCGGTGTGCGCCTTTCCACCATACATTTACTCGGAAGGCGTTACCGCGGTTTGTCCTGAACATTGCCGATGAATTCCAGAAGGGATTATTTTGCACATTGTCTTTTAGGATCGGATCGTCGTCGCCCCAGCCGTGACATACGGCCTCCGTCAGTCTCTCGCCGCTAACGCCGATAAGCTGTGAAGTAGAGTGCGTCGGATAGTGCATCGGTGCAAGGCCGTGCCGCCAGGTTCGCCTGCCGCTCCGGAAATAGAGCGATTCGAGGCCGGGATGCTGATACTCAGCCTCGCAATAATAAAGAGAGCCGAACTTGCCCTGCCGGTAAAACTTACGCGCCGAAATCGTGGACTGCTGATAGTAGCCTGTCTCGGCCATCATGTAAGTCAGGCCGTATTTTTTGACAGTATCCAGAAGCAGCTCGGCCTGCTCGATAGTTGCCCATGCGGCGGGCACGGCCGATATGACGTGCTTGCCGTTTTTCATTGCCTCAATGGTGTGCTGAACGTGAAGCGGGCCGTCGGTAAATATCGCTACTGCGTCGATATCTTTGGCAAGCACTAACTCCTCAAGCGAGTTGTAGGCCTTTTGGCAATTATATACCTGCATTAGCCGTTTTCGCCTGTCCTCACGCAGGTCGCTTACCGCCTGAACAACACATTCAGGATGCTCGTGCCACTGAAATGATGTCCCGAAACCTCCTCCTACAACACCTATGCGAATTTTTTTAGGAGCGGTATTGACGGCCAACACCCCCTGCGAGGCCAGCATCGCCCCGGCCAGGGCACAACCGCCGCGCCTGATAAAAGTACGCCGTGAAAAACCCTCTTGTAATTTCGAACAGTTCCTTTCAGATGAAACCTTTCTGTCGAACATATATGCTTTCTCCTTTAAGTCAGACTGCAACAGCAGAAGAATTTGACCTGGGTACGTTACTTAAGCTCCTTTATATAAATGTTGGCAAACTGGATATGGTCACCGTGATGCTGCAGGGCGATCGGGCCGCGTTTTGGCAATCCCGGCAGGCGGGCCTGGCGAATTACAGTCTTGCCGTTTAATACCACAGTAACCTTATTATCTACGGCTGTAATCTCGAAGCGGTTCCACTGGCCGACCGGGTTGTCCGCGTTGAGGACAGGTGTTGCACCTCTTCGTACCTGCTCCGGCATATTACTGTCCCTGCGATATCCCCAGATTTCACCCGAGCCGACGGGCCAGTTCCAGATATTTATCTGGCTCTTCGAGGAACCACGCAGATAAATGCCGCTGTCGCCGGCGTCCATCACCGGAACAGTCACCTGCTTACCTTCGGCATGGGCAGCCTCCGAGCCGTCCGGCAAAATCACAGGTACGTTCTCAACTTCAGGCTTGTCCGGCAGACGCCAGTCAACGATAAGAACGAAATTTGCGAATTCCTCCTGCGTCCACAGGTTCTTGTCGTCTCCGGTTGCCTTGCCGTCGTAATCCAGAATCCAGTCCTTCGCATTCCAGTGTCCCTTATGACCGGGGACCTGCCTCCAGCCGCGAAGGTCCAGGCCGTTGTAGAGGCAGCGAAAGCCCCGGTCCTTCTGTGCCACTACATCATCCGGTGGATTGGAACCGGGCAATTCATAGATACGGATATTGCGGAAATAAACCAGGCCGCCTTCGGATTCGAGGCAGATATATCCTTTTCGCGGATTAGCGTGGTATGCGCGGGTCACTATCTTGCCGTTGACGGCAAGGGTAATCGTTCCGTTGCGACTCTCGACGCGGTAATGGTTCCACTGGCCGGCGGGATTGCATCGTCGCTCGCTCGGTAAAGAGCGCATCCATCCGCCCGGGTGGAACTTGTCAGGCGTCATCGTTGCGCCCTGAATGCCGAATACATCGCCGTGGCTTGTGGCGTTTTCACTATTGTGCCCGTCGAGTATCTGCACTTCAATGGCACGTGTGAATGGTTTGCCCGTAACAGGTAAGTCGCTGGAGTGTATGAATAAGCCCGCGTTACCGCCTTTTTTCATGTGGCGCCACTCCAATTCCAATACGTAATTTTCATATTGTTTTTCCGTTCGCATCACGCCGGTCGGGACACCGCTGCAGATAATCATCCCGTCCCTGACCTTCCATGTTTCCGGCGCGCAGTTGACATTCACCCAGCCGTCGAGATTCCTGCCGTTAAACAAAGACACAAATTCCCCATCAGCCTCAACAATCCCAGTTCCGTCAAGTTCCTTAATCATAATATTTCGAAGCGTGATTGAACCGTTGAGATTCTGAAATCCGATATGTCCTCTGAGCGGCCGCTCAGCCAGGGGCGGTCCTTTCTGCTGGCGGGCTTTGGTTTCGCGCGATAAGTCCGCGTTGATTACCATTTGATTGTTCAGCACGATTGTTACCCGGCTGTCGCGGGCGGTGATTTCCCACGAGTTCCACTGGCCGACGGGCCTGACGGCATCTATGGCGGCTATCTCGTCGTAAATCGAGCCGGTTCGCTGCTGGGGCTGGGAGCTGCCGCGGTAATAAACCTCATGGTCAACAACCTGAATCTCCATTCCTTTATAAGCAGGGTCGCCTTCGGGTGGAAATCGCAGCCCGATGCCTCCGTTGCTTCCCCTGCTTATCTTACTGTCGAATTTCAGAACGAAGTCACCATATTCCTTCGCAGAGTATATCCAGGTGCGTTTATTCAGGCCGTAGAGGATACCGTCTTCCATCTTCCACGGGGTACCGGAGACCTTCTGCGGCGTGCGAAGATCGGACCAGTCGCTTATCTTCCAGCCGGCCAGACTGTCACCCGGAAATAAGGGCGAGAATCCGTCGTTGGCAGCCTGAAGGACTGTCGTTGCCCCTGTGAACAGGAAATATCCCGCGACGACAATCGATAAAAAAACATGTGAACGTTTCATTGTTAAACCTCCGTATAATTGTTTAGATTTTTTTCCAAATCGGTTCTTCAAAATCACCTCACTTTTAGCTTTACCGGCCCGCTACAAGGTCTCCGAACGATGCAAGCAGCTCATATTTATTCTGCCAGGTCGTATACATAATTCCGCACGCCCTCGGGGTTCGCTCCAGGACCTGAAGCCATCCTGTCGGATTCTCAAGAGTATCACCGTCATAATAAGCCCCCGCAAGAGTTCTGAATCCTAAAGACGAGAAGAATTTAAGACTCTCAACGCGCTTATTATAATACCAGCAGACTATAACCAGGTCTTTCGGGACATACAACCAGGAATTGGTGAAATCACCCTCAACCAGATAGTAATTGTCATGCGCGTTATGGTTCGGATCGAGCATGTCGGACCATATAAGAATTTCCGAATCGGGATTCACCTTGCGTATTATCTTGACCTGTTTTGTTATGCAGTCGCCAAGTATCTGTGCCATTGTAATATTACGTTTTTTACACGCCATACATGCTCCTCCGGCCCTTATCTCGTCCATGCTCAGAAGATATTTTTCCGGCGCAAGGTGTTCGTGAATAAGACCGGCCTGTCTTTTCCAGATTTCATAGACCTCCGGTTCCGACATGCACGCACTTACCTGCCCTCTGTTTATAGCTATCCCGTGATAGTAGCTTACTCTGAGACGCTCACCATTTTTAATTCTCCCGGCAGGAAGTATCTTTATCACCGGAGGGTCATGGTCAAATCTAAAGTTCAGCCTCGGATCTGTTATCTCCGCGAAATCCTTACCTTCGGCGTAAATCGTTCCTGTCTTTTCGCCTCTGACTGTTACAGGTGTCCCCGGTCGTCTAAGTATATTGAGAAGCCCAGCTTCCTCGATTTGGATATCATCAATCCAGAACCGGCCTGATTTACCTGCCCATGCACCAAGGTACAACCTGGCTATATCGTAGTCGAGACTGTTGAATCCAAAGACAACTTGTCTCCAGTTGGTGGTTGAAGGAACGGCCGGGTCTCTGGGAACGAGGTTACGCCCGTCGGAGCTTAAAACAGATATTCGGAAGGAGCCTTTGGGCTCAAGCTGCTCCGTTTTGACCCAGCAGCTTAATCTATAGCAGCGATGCGGCCGGACTTTAACCTCCTGCATAACTCTTGCGTGTCCGTGCTCGTACTTACCGAAGTTCTCGAATCTTAAAGATGCCTTTCCGCTCTTAAAAAAACTTGTGTCGACAAACGAGACCTCGCCGGGCCTGTCGTGGAATCTGTACCCTGTAAGTCGGTCCCCGTCATATTCCTCGAAGACCCCATTTAAAATCTTTACATCCGGCTCGGCAACAAGACTTGCCCGGTCGTCCCTTACAACAAACAGGGCGTCTTTGACAGGGATGCCGGCCGCTAAATTCCTGTCACAAGCCAGGATGGCCCCTCCGTATCCGACAGAAAATATTATCGGGATTATTTCTATATTGTACCGGTTGCAGGTTTGCTTTACCTGTTCGAGCCTTATAAAGTAATCCCGGGGCTGTCTGTCGAGTCTGTCAAGGCCTGCGGAAAGGACCATACCATTGAGACCGTGTTCTGAGGCGGTTTTGACTATGCCCTTTATATCCGCTACGTCGCTGTCTCTGCGCAGGGACCTTGAGACATATACCCAGCGATACGGATAATCTTTGCCTTGGCATAGTGAGCTCGGAAATATAAGAAACAGTGTCAGTATTAGGTACATTCTTGCTTTGGCCATTTTGTGCATTTTCTCCTAACGAAGTATGAAGCTGTATCATACCCGACTTGGGCGTCTGATGCCAACAGATTTTACCCAGCACCAATTTATAAATTTCGCCCGTCCTTTTTAATGTTCCGAGGCATATAAATTTACTAACTTTTCACCGCCAGCGAGATGAGTAAATTGGTGCTGGGTGCTGGATTTCTGGGCCGGGCTATTGCTGTTTTTCAGCTATCAGGTTATAATATAGAGAGAAACCTGCTTACTAATATATCTGGATGGCGGGTGCCGGAGCAAGATTGGTGCTATGGTGAACGTGTAATAGAGCCATGGTCATAAGCAAACTAAAAAAGGACAGGCCGCTTATGAAATATCGTTTCGCTACTATATCGAACTGCCGTAGGAGTCAAACTCTATCGAATACGGGATTTTTCGTTACTATATGCCTGTTGGCGGTTTCTGTCATTGCCTTTATTCCGACTTCTCTGTCCGCCGCCGATGGTCTGATTGCCTCGCCCGAGCCGGATTGGCCGCAGTGGCGCGGCCCGCGCCGTGATGGTATTTCAAACGAGAAAGGACTGCTGCCGAACTGGCCTCAAGACGGGCCGAAATTGCTTTGGAAGGTTAATGGTCTTGGCAAAGGATGGTCTTCGCCGATTATCGTTGGTAATCGACTGTACATCACCGGGGATGTGGGCGAAGATTTGGTGGTGTTTGCATTCGATAGAAACGGCAGGCCAATATGGCAGACAAAAAACGGAAAGTTCTGGAAAAATCCATATCCCGGGGCCCGCGCATCCTGTGCTTTCTCCGAGGGCAGATTGTATCACTTGAATGCTCACGGTCGTCTGGCCTGTCTGGATGCCGCCTCGGGCGATGAGATTTGGACAGTCAATATCCTCGAGCGTTTCAATGCAAGAAATATCACCTGGGCGCTAAGTGAATGTCTGTTAATAGTTGGTCCGCGGGTAATAGTAACGCCCGGGGGGAAAAAGGCCCTAATGGCCGCACTTAACAAATACAACGGCCGGACGGTTTGGACGACCGAACCGCTTGACGATTATAGCACCTCTCACAGCTCGCCGATTATATTCAGATACGCAGGACGCAGGCTGATTGCTAACTGCTCCTCGGCCCATGGCTTCGGTGTTGACGCTGATACCGGTAAGCTTCTCTGGAAAGTCCCGCTGCGAAATCCGCATGGAGTAAACGCATCTACCCCGGTCTATGGTTCCGGCAAGGTGTACTATGTTACCCCTTATGCCGAGAACGGCAGGCTATACAGACTTGTTTCGGATGGACAGGGAATCGCCGCTGAGCATATCTGGACTTCGCAACTGGATACGGTAACCGGTGGTGCTGTACTCGTGGATGACACCCTGTTCGCCGCCGGTTATAAAAATTCCAAATGGTGGTTCGGAGTTGACTGGCAGACAGGTAAAACGAAATATGAGCTAAAAGGTCTTACTACCGGAGCGGCAATATACGCCGACGGACGGCTTTATTGCCTGGATGAAAGCGGCATGGTAGGCCTCTTAAAGTGGGGAGATAACGGTCTGGAAACAGCCGGGCGTTTTCGTCTGTTTCCTAAACGAGTTAGAGACGCCTGGGCGCATCCGGTTCTGCTCGATGGTCGGCTTTACCTCCGCTATCACGATACACTTTGGTGTTATGATGTAAAAGAACGACCATAGTGTTTGTTTCGAGAAGGATAGTGTCATGGACAAAAATGCTCACTGGGTAATCACTCGCCGGACGTTTTTGAAATCGTCCTTAGCTTCATTGGCTGTCCTGCCCATTTCATGCGCTTTGAATAGCAGCTCGAAAGCCATGCAGCGCACGGCTCGTTTCGGTATTGTTACCGACTGCCATTATGCCGATGCCGATGCACAGGGCACGCGCTTCTATCGCGAATCCCTCGATAAACTCTCCGAATGCGTAGCTCTTATGAACGCCGAAAGTGTTGATTTTCTTATTGAGCTCGGTGATTTCAAAGACCAGGACAAACCTCCGGCCGAGAAAAATACCCTTTCGTATCTTCAGGCCGCCGAGAAAATGCTCGAACGATTTAACGGCCCGACTTATCATGTTCTTGGCAATCATGATATGGACAGCATTTCGAAAATGCAGTTTCTAAAACGGGTGGACAATACGAAAATAGATTCCAATCGCAGTTATTACTCGTTCGACTCCAATGGTTTGCACTTTGTTGTGCTCGACGCCAACTACAGGACTGATGGCGCCGATTACGATCACGGCAATTTTGACTGGACAGATGCGAATATTCCTTCCAAAGAGCTGGACTGGCTCAAACAAGACCTCGCCGCGGCGCCCGGGCCCGTTATCGTTTTCATTCATCAACTGCTCGATGGGACCGGCTCAGTCTATGTGAAAAATGCGGCCCAGGTCAGGCAGGTTCTGGAAGCTTCCGGAAAAGTGCTCACAGTTTTCCAGGGACATCATCATTCCGGCAGCTACAGCAACATTGCAGGAATCCACTACTATACGTTAAAGGCGCTCGTTGAGGGCCCGGGGCCTGAAAACAATTCCTACGCAGTCGCCGAAGTCCGTCCGGACAGCAGTATCACCGTCACCGGATACCGAAAAGCAGAAAGCGCTCAGCTTACATCGAATTTGATAACATCAAGCGGATAAATGATTGTGCTGCATAAGGTTGGTTAAACACCTGGTAAGAGGATTTATTAATAATGCTCAAGAAAGTTGTTTTATTCACACAAATAAAGTATGATAAACAATCGAGAAAATTTGAAACCTGACAGGGTTATTAGTTAATGGCAAATTCCTGTCGAGATAAACAAGAAAATATCCGGAAAGGAGGACAAAATGAACCGCATTGTATTACTGCTCGTTGTAACGTTGGCTGTTGTATCTTCATCTTTCTCAATATGTAACGCTCAGGAGGCTATTGAGCCGAAGCAGAAGATTATGCTCTTCGACGGCACGAGCTTTGACGGCTGGTTTCGATATCTGAGAAATAATAAGGGCAACGTGGATGAAACCTGGACGATAAAACCTAAAGGCATCCTCGTCTGCATGGGTAAGCCGGCCGGCTACATCCGAACAACCAAAGCATACAAAAACTACAAGCTTCACTTCGAGTATCGCTGGCCCGCCCGGCCCGGAAACAACGGGGCCCTTGTCCATATGGTCGGCGAAGACCGTGTCTGGCCAAAAAGCCTTGAGTGCCAGGGTGGGTATCGCAACCAGGGTGACTTCTGGGAGATTGACGGCCTGGAGTTCAACGAGCATAAAATTGGCGGCCATCGCGTCCGGGGCAGACGTGTTCTCAAGTATGGTGAGCATAACGAAAAAGAGCCGGGACAGTGGAACGTTTACGAGATATGGTGTGTCGGTGGGACCGTCCGGCCGTACGTAAACGGCAAGCTCATGAACGAGGCCACGGATTGTTCTGTAACAAGCGGAAAGATATGCCTCCAGAGCGAAGGCGCCCCAATCGAATTCAGGAATATCTACATCAAGCCTGCGAAAGATATGCCCTGGCCGGTTAAGCCTGCTAAAAAAACCGTCCTGTTCAATGGTAAAGACCTTGACGGTTGGGTTCGCTTCATTCCAGGTGACAAAGCCGACTCCGAGAGGAAGTGGACCGTCGATAAGGTCTGGTCGGTTCGTAGCGGTGTTATACGATGCGAGGGAATACCCAGTGGCTATATCCGCACTGTTGAAAGCTACGCCGACTACAAGCTGCACCTCGAATGGCGCTGGCCGGAACAACCGACAAACAGCGGCGTCCTGCTGCACCGAGCGGGCATAGACCGTGTCTGGCCGAAGTGTGTGGAGGCGCAGCTAATGCATGAGAACGCCGGGGATTTCTGGCTGCTTAACCATTCGTCGATTAAAGTCAACGATGAGCAAATCGGGCCAAAGGACTTCGCCAATGCCAAAAAGAAGAATCCCTCGAATGAGAAACCGCCTGGACAGTGGAACTCTTATGATATTGTCTGTGACGGAAAAACGGTTACGCTTTATGTCAATGGCCTGCTTCAGAACAAAGGCGCCGACAGCAATCCTTCGCACGGCCCGATTTGCCTGCAAAGCGAAGGCAGCCCTATAGAATTTCGCAATATCTATCTGGAGCCGATTCAAAAGTAATAAAACCCTGAACAGTTGGCTAAATTTTGAACTTGGGAATCCACCCGTAGCATGGGCTTCACGTGGCACGGGCATCCTGCCCGTGTTCACGTCCTGGATGCCCGCGCCGCGGTTCATAATCCCGGTATGGATTTTTCGGTAAACTTGATGATCTCATTCATCATCAGGACCGACTGGTATGGAAAACGGCCGACGGCAGTTTCCGCCGAAAGCATGACGAAGTCGGTACCATCGATAATTGCATTTGCGACGTCGGTAACCTCGGCACGTGTCGGCTTGATGTGTTCGGTCATATGTTCCAGCATTTGCGTAGCTGTAATCACGAACTTTCCCGCTGCGTTGCATTTTTTTATTATGCGCTTTTGGATTATGGGGACTTCCTGGATCGGGATGGCAACGCCCATATCACCGCGGGCTATCATTATTCCGTCCGCGGCTTCAATTATCCCGTCAATATTGTCTATCGCCTGCCTGTTTTCTATTTTTGCCACTATCCGGCAGTCGGGCAGTCCCGGCTTTATCAGTGAAACGGCCTGCAGAACGTCCTTTTCGTCCCGCACAAACGACAAAGCCATATAGTCAACGCCGTGTTTTATACCGAACTCGATGTCCTTTTTGTCCTTTGTAGTTGTCCCTTCGAATTCGAGGTCCACACCGGGAATATTTATGCCTTTTCTTTCCTTAAGGATACCGCCTTCGACAACCACCGCTTTTATGCTGTTTGCGGTGTTGCTCTTTACACGCAGGACCAGATTTCCGTCGTCAATATAAATAAGTGTGCCCGGTCGTATCCTGTTCAAATCACCTTTGTAGTCAAATGGTATAGTTTTCGGCCCACATGCTTCATCGTCATTGGTCAGCCAGACTACTGTTCGGTTCTTTAATAATCTTGTTTTACCGCCTTTGAATCGTCCGATTCTGATTCGGAAACCCTCCAAATCCTGCATTATTCGAATACGCCGTCTGTACTTGCTATTGAGCTTCCGAACAAGCTGAATCGCGTTGAGATGTTTGTCATAACTGCCGTGAGAGAAATTCAGCCTGACTACGTCTAGGCCGGCCGTGAACATTTTCCGAAGGACAGTATAATTGCTGCTGGCCGGGCCTAATGTGGCGATTATCTGCGTTTTGGCCATTTAATCAAGTTCCTG
>CAZZAX010000016.1:0-29358 GCA_964653075.1 uncultured Pirellulales bacterium | reverse complement strand
CTTGTTCAGATGACAGCTTGTTTATGGATCTGTTAACTATATCTTCAGGATAATCAAGATATGCCAATAATTTAACAGCGTTACTCGTAGAAGTAATGCCCTCTCTGAGTTTAAAATCAAATTTCAAGCCCTGGTCATCAACATCATCCGTAAAGTGATAGCTTTTGAAGCCAAATTCAAGCTTTCCGGCAAGTTCCAAATCATGCGTCGCAACAACAACCAATGCATTGTGGTCAATCAGATAACGCAGAATTTCAAATGATGCGGCAACACGTTCTGATGAGTTGGTTCCGGCCAGCGGTTCATCGATAAAACATAAGGTTAGAGTTTCTTTCTCAGAAGATCTTATCATTCTCAAAAGGTGCTCTGCTTGCATAAGATAATAACTCTTTCCTTCTATCAAGTTGTCTGCCTCGTTGATTAACGAAATGATTCTGAAGTAATTTCCGGTATAAGAGGTGGCAAAACACGTATAGACAGTCTGGGCTAAAATAGCGTTTACCCCCAAAGTCCTCAAAAAAGTCGTTTTGCCGGCCATATTTGAACCCGTTATGGTTACCCCTTTTCCCCGTATGGTAATTGAATTAGGTACCGGATCCGTCAATAGGGGGTGTCTTGCATCTTTAATCTCAAGCAACAACCCTTTGTCCGAAAAGTCAGGCTCGGCATATCCCGCCGATCCTTCGCGGTAAGAAGCTACTGATTGCAGGGCGTCTAATTCTCCAATCAAACGATAGATCAACCTAAGCTCTTCCTTATGTGTGTTAATCTCATCCAGAACAGCATAAAAGATTCTGACCTCTCGTAGAAAATAAATGTCCACGTGAGCGTATAACAAAGTCCCGATATCAGAGCTAACAGAGCCTTCAGGAAACAGTAAAAGAGTTTTTCTCACAATTTTCTTTGTTGCCGACGTTGCTTTTTTCAATTCTGCCCGGTAGTCTGCTAAATCGGGACATTCGATGGCCGCGATTTTTCCCCCTAAGCGAATCATTGCACCCAGATAGCGAATAGCAGCTAATTGAAAAAGCAACCGTCTCCTTACTTTGTTTGTTGCCAAAAGGTTGACAATGTAAAGAGGCAGGATAAGTATAACAATTCCGCTTGAACCCCATAAAAAAGGAACAACAATAATCGAGATAAGCGCCAGTAAAGCCAGGAACGAAAACAGAAACTTAAGAGGAGTCGATGGAGGTAATTCTTCACAGACAAGGGCAGTGATTCCATTGCCTTTTTGCTTGCCCATACGGTGAAGCCTTATCTGGATCTGCTCTCTAATTTCTTTGTTAATTTGAAAAAGTCGAATGATTTCATTTCTTTTCTTTAGTATTTTGTCAGATAATAATGGTGTTCTGAGAATGTTATAAAGGATGCATTCTCCCGGATTGGTCATAGTTCTTTCAATCTTGGAATAAAGGTCATTCACGTTCAGATCCGACCAGGTTTGGTCGTCAATGAAAATGTCTTTATTATCATTCTGTAAGGAGGAATATCTATAGAAGCTTTCTATTTCTGAAAAGTTTCGATTCTTATCCTTCTCCCTTCCCCAATCCTCTCTTAGCTGACCAACCAGCTTTCGAAGGTTGTTCTTCCGATGGATTCTGATACTGAAGATTATTAATGGGAGTAAAATCAAAAGCCCCCAAAAATAAACCGGATCAACCCTGATACCAATAAGAACGATGATAAGGGCGCAAACTATAGAAAACGCCGTCAAAATTTTGAATAACAAAGAAAATTGCTTTACAGATATCACAAAAAGCTCAGCGATGATTTTCATCAATTTCATTCAAACATTCTCCCGACAAAGATTAACGAATGGCCATGGTACTGTCAAACTAAAACACTGCTGACGGTCGGTATTTCACCATGACTGCGTTATCCGCCACAAATATCCTGCAAATACAATGGATCGGTTTGTGATCGGGCCTTTTTATGCCGCGATAGCTTCCTCTCCACTCGCTTTTAGCGGGATAATGTCAGGGGATGAGCGCTAACTCTTTGGGACTCTTTATGATGGCAGACTTGCACCGGGCCGAGCATAATTTCTGTAAAGCTTGCTGGGAAAACATCAAACGTACGAGCCTGTCGTACATGAAGTTTTCATAAACTAAAAACCTCCGATACGATATATCACCAGCTAAACGCTTCAAAGCTAAGCATGAGCAGGCCCTTCGTTCCATACCTTGATGTTGGTCAGGCTTGGATAAAAACGCCCTGTTTTATTTCACAGAAGAACCGGAACACAGAGATTAGCAGCACTTTTGGCGGTATGGCGGCAGTGAGTGCATTTAAACTTCGCATCTTCCACTAAAGACTTGTATTCCTTCTCATCAGTCAGATGAAAACCTTGAGATCTAATGTAGCACAGGTGCTGGTTATGCAGTTCCGTGTCACAGGCCGAATTACTTTTTAAAGTTTCCTGAAGCATGATGAATGTCTCCTTACTAATAAATTCTAAGTCAAAGACCTATACGAAACTGTCTGAGGAGAAGTTCATACCCGCTTATCATAGAAAAAAATTAAAATATCCACCCATGACTTACCAAAAGTCGTTCTGTCCCGCGGGGATGGCTGAGGACATTGTGGTTATGGCTCTAATCGAAAATGAGCGTGCCGAACTTTTCGAACTCGTGAAAACTGCCTCCGACCCGCGCCCAGTCCCAGCTTGTGTTCCTATCGTCGTCATAATCAACGCGATAAAAATTTGCTCGCCACCGCGTTCCGGGCTGTGGGGGAACGTTTTGCAGGGGTTTAAGCAAATCGTACGGCACATACACCTCGGCCTTCCATCCTGTTATCCGGGCACCCGAGCGTTTCGGACCACCCACGACCGTGGTGGCCGTTTGCGTTTTGCGTTTACCATCGTAATGCCAGGGTCGCCAGCCGAGGAATTCACCGCCGAAATTTGGGATAAGAATCGGTAGCTCGAAACCAAGCGGCGAAATTTCGTATTCGAAATAAACCGGATACCGCTCATCCGGCCACAAGAAGAACTCGAACACATCTTCATTCCACAAATCGAGAAAGTCCGCCTTCATAGTGGTGGTAATCGTACGGTCCTCGGCTTCCATCAAAACATATAGTCCGATCCGGGAGTAGAGCATCTTTACCCGGGTCTTATACTTATGACCGCCGGTGCTGCGAAGGTTAAGCGGCTCCCAGACGGTCTTCTTCCACGCGGACGCATTACCTCGTCCGTTTACGACAAAATCTTCCGTCTGCTTGATTCGTAATACCTTGGCAGCCGGCTCGTGCGAAGCGGACTGCCGTCCTCCGCTTGGGGACGCCTGACGGCGGAAGAATAGCCGCTCGGCGTTCTTGTGATAAATCTTTTCCAGCACGTCTTCGGGCAAGAACAGCCCGTAAATCATCCAGAAACCCTGCCTCTGGTGACTGCCCGCACAATCGAAATACTCATCGTCGGTTTCCAGAAAGCGGTAATACATCCGGTATGCGTCCCGACGGGGCGTGGTGTCTGTGCCGAACATAATGCGATCCTGATATTTCAGGAAAAACTTTCGTGCAGTATAGGGCTGTCTGCCCAGCTCTGAAATCCGCGCGTCGATGTCGATATACATATTGGGATAGCTTTCCAGCCACTTCCCGACGGTTTCAAGGTCTTCCGGGTTGTTGGCAAAGTGGGCGCAAATGAACGTGGTTTTCGGATGTCTGGCAATAGCGCGATTTCGCTGCATAAGGATTTCGTCACGGGAAGGGAACCGGTCACCGTGGAACAGCCAGTTCGGATGCTCATTCAACTCGTGCCAGCGCTCGTTGAATCGATCCAGCGGCGTGAAGAAGGCGGCCGGGTCGGCAACGTGAATCATCACGGGCCGGTCATACCTGGCGCACATTTGCCAGACAGGGTCCAGCTTGGGGTCATCAACCGGCATAAGCTTGCCGTTTTTGTACCGGTAGGACAGGCCGAGTGACTTGTGGAATTTCAGCCCCTTGGCACCAGCCTTGAAGCTCTCTTCGAGCCTCCTTGCCTCGCGCCGGCCCCAGTTCTTGTCGTCGATACCATCGAAATTCAGCAGTGCAAATGTCAGGAATCGTCCTGGATAGGCCTCATCCAGCGCCGATAGAGTCTCTTTAAGCCGTTCACCCCAGCCACCGTCGAGATTGACGACCGTACGGACACCGGCGGCATCCAGCTCGGTAAGATAATGCTTAACGCGGCCGGCTGTAAGATGGTCCCTGCCTCCACCCAAATGATTGTGAACATCGAATACCGGGTACGCCGGCTTTTCAACCACGCTCTCTTTTGCCTTGAGCATTGAGCGAGGCTGCCAGTCACGAAGTTTGAGTTCACGAATATCACCGGACTGCTGGGCAAATACCAATGAACCATAGCCGGCCATCACGACCAGAATTAATCCCACAAATATACGCATTTTCATGGTGATTCTCCTCTTATCTCATTTTACGTATGCGGACCTCTATATCCTTTGAATTTTTCAGCAGATTTACAAGCTTATACGGGTCTGTCTGTCCGTAGTGATATGGGTACAGGATTTTAGGCTTAAAGGCCTTCGCCGCATCAGCCACCATTTCCGGCGTCATTGTGTAGGGCACGTTCATCGGCAAAAACG
This sequence comes from uncultured Pirellulales bacterium, assembly GCA_964653075.1. Lineage (GTDB taxonomy): Bacteria > Planctomycetota > Phycisphaerae > Sedimentisphaerales > Anaerobacaceae > NIOZ-UU13. The sequence goes on along the minus strand of CAZZAX010000016.1, from coordinate 24,763 downwards.
CAATATCGATGTCCTTGAGTCTTTTCATCTCCGGTATGTTCTCCGTATCGCCCGCCACATAAACCCTCTTATCTCCCATAGTAATCACATAGCCGTTACCTCGGCCCTTGGGATGAAAAGGCATACCGTTGGAACGCTTATGAACAATATTGTATGCAGGTACAGCCTCAATTTTCAGTCCATCAATATTCCGTACATCACCGTTCTGCATTACAATACCACCGGTCACTCTTTCGGCGCAGATTTTAGTCAATACGATTTTAGTCTCTTCTTTCCGGATAATATTAATGGCCTTCGTATCAAGGTGATCGCCATGTTCGTGGGTTATTATAATAAAATCAGCCTTGGGCAATTTGGTATAATCAGCCTCTCTGCTCACAGGGTCCACATGAATGCATTTACCGTTAAAATCAAGCATCAATGTTCCATGTCCGATGAAAGTTATTTTCAAATCACCGGCGCTGGTGTAAATAGTGTCTTGTTCGAATCCCAAATATGTCGCAAACTGCTGTTCAGCACCTGAAACGCTCATGCGAACCGAATATAGTGAGTTGCGAGCTGTTATATACAACGTGCTTTTGTCCTTGCCGCCGAAACAGACATTGGCCGGTCCCTCAGGAACCTTGATAACTTCAATCTTTTCGCCCTTTTTATTATAAACCGCCACTGCCCCCCTCGTCAGGTAAACATTGCCCCGGTTATCTATGGTCATCCCGTCCGAGCCTTCCGGAGCAAAAAGTTTCTTATTCGACAACGTTCCCTCTTTATTGATAGTATATGCAAAGGTCTTGCCCCCACCGTGGTCCGTAACGTAAAGAATCTTACCGTCAGGAGTTCCTATCAGTCCATTTGGCCTGACCATATCGTCAATCACACGAATAAGCTTATTCCGTCCGGGCGACAGATAATAGACATGCTCACCATCCTGTTCCATGTTGTCTCTGCGCCCATAGCGAGGGTCGGTGAAATAAATCCCGCCTTTCGGGTCAATACACAGGTCGTTGAGACTGTTGAACTGTTTGCCCCGATACTTGTCGGCCAGAACTTCAACCTTACCCTGTGGGTTAATGGATACTAATCTCCGTCCGCCTCCTTCACATGCCAGCAGGTTGCCGTTCTTGTCAAAGAACAGGCCGTTGGCTCCCCCTGAGTTTTCGCGAAAAACCGAAAGCTTGCCGTCCAGTGACCACTTGTGAATTCGATTATTGGGGATATCTGAGAAGAAGATATTCCCCGCAGCGTCACTCGCAGGCCCTTCGGTAAAACTAAAACCACCGGCAAGTTTTATTACCTGTGCCCCGGGGGCCACTACACTTTGTTTTTCGCCGCTGTAGCCTGTTACCGCTGCCATCAACAAAAACGCTGTCAAACCATAAAATTTTGTCTTCATTTGAGTACCCTTTCCTTTAGACCTCACTTACCAAATTTGAATACATTCTCTGATGAGATTATTATTTGATTTCCCGGAACAACTCTCGACACATTATACCACTGCCTTACTCCAAGGGCTATAAAAAGTAAATTGCCACAATTTATTTTCATACACAGAGGTTTATTGAGTCGGTATCGACAATTTCGGTGTAATTTCGAACGTATCACTGTCCAGGTCGATAGTAACTTTTGTTCCATCGGCGAAAGTCGTCCGCTGTTTTCGATAGGACTCATCTAAGAATTCGTGATTTGTCATTTCCAACAAGCCTACTCGTTTATTTAAGGCGGACATCGTACGCACGCGGGCAAGTTCTTCTTCTGACGGATTAAGCGAAAGATAGGCAAGACCCGCATTGGCCAGGCCGTGTAAATATCCGAGGTCATTTTCAGGAATCCCCCAGGCGCCTTTTCCCAGCGACCACGGCAGCAGAAGTGCATCGTGATAGACGAGGTTGAATAGCGGCACGGGTATTCCCATCGCCGGGCCGCGCCCCGGATTAGGCACTAAAGCGTATGGCCCGTGATGAACCAGATCAATGTGCGGTATGGCCCAGTCGGCCGGCTCTTCAGAGCTTACAATCCCTCCGTTTGCACGGATGAAATCCAGACACTTCCCGCGATATCTCAGACAATCAATCCGGCTGACAGGGTGCTCGGGATTATAACATTCATCGGGAGGCACTACAGCAAAAACATCGAGATAGGCCCCGCGTACTTTTACACCATGACTGAGCAGGGAAAGGTAATTCTTTTTAACATGCCCCAGCGCCAGCGATGAGCACAGGATTGACTGTTTGCCGCCGTACCATGTACTGCCGCGAGGACGGTTTCCTTTTCTATCAAGAATAGTGTGACGCTCGTCATATGACTTTGCGTCGAGATAATAGTCCCTGTATTGGTCGTGGATTGCAAAAACATAGCCTATCTTCTCGCAGGTGTCGGCAAATCCCTTCATGCCTTCCCAGCCGCCCGCTTCGGGACAGGGAGGAAGGATATCAGGATGGAGATTATCATATCCTCGGAAACCCCATCCATCCAGATGAACATAGGCACGCTTTATCCCTTTGCCGGACAATTTACGAAGCTGCCTACCTCGCTCCTCGAAGCTGACTATTCGATGGTTCTTAGCCGGATCGTCTTTATGATAATAGCTGGATTCCGGCTGGATATGATACAGGATGCTTGTGTGAATTACAGGAGAACCAATTAGTTTCTCCACGAGAGAATTTCGGGCGATTTTCTCCTTAAGAGAAACGAAATGACCTGTCTGGCGTACATAGCGCCGATATCGCTTGGCCAAATTAACATAGTTGGCATTTTCGAAAAAACATAGTCTGACACGTCGCGGATACGCCAGTTTCCCCAGAGAGTGAATCCACCGTAATTCTATTTTAGTCGGGCCTCCGGCTGGATGTCTGAAACGACAGCCGCCATCTTCCGGTGTTTCGAGCAAAAAGAGCATTGCAGATTTTTCTTTTTGATGACCCCACCACGGCATGTATAAGCCGCGCCCATAAGAGACCGTATTATACAACCAGACCTTCTTGGGCCAATCCTTCGCAAGCAGCATACCCTGCATAAATGGGACCACCGTATAATCAAAGCAATCGTCGGCCACGGCTTGAGGCCAGAAACATTCCAGAATCGTTGTGTTTTTCTCGGCAGCAATTAATTCACAAACGAGATCTTCCTGCTCCCCTTCGAGACAGATAAAAAGCTGGATTCGCAAATCTAACTTTTTATCTTCGGAGACAAAGTCGCTCAGGATAATTTTGATTCCGGTTTTGAAGCCCGTTTGGTATGGCGAGATTTCCTTTTTTCCGGCATCGGCAAGACGAAGCGACAATCGCACCCCTGAATTCTCAACAATTAGGTCGCCGGAAAATGATGGAATCATCGACCATCTCCTACTACCGGCATAAACTGTCATTTGTAAATCCGAAGGATTTAGCTCTATTCGATTTTTCAAGCCTTTAATGGCCCAATTTCTCTCTTCCCGAAGCACCTGCACTCTCGGAGCACCCCAATCCTCCTGTTCGGCTGCCAATGTATTCGAACCTGAAAATAAAGAGCTCAGAATAATAATGAATAATAATCCGATGGAAAGAGAGAATGCTTGTTTCTGGCTTTTGTTTAACATAAAACCATATCTCCAAAATCCCAAATCAGCTTTTTTCTAAAGACACAATTCTCTACAGGAAAAACCGCAGAGATTAATGTTCGTGGATTAAACTTTATCTTAACTTCCTCCGTAGTTGGTCAAGCATCTGCGTGCTCAGCCTTCGAGCCGCCATCTCGCCGGAACCACGAAGACGAAACTGCCGGTTTTCCATCCGGCCGTCAGAAAGCCTGAAAGCAACATCCACATAGGCAGCCCCGTTGTCATCTCGCCGGGCCTGCCCTACAACAACAGCAAATTGGCTATCGGTCACATCGGCTGTTGCTTCTGCCAGCCGCTCTATCTGTTGGATGCTGGATGACTCGTCAGTCCTGTCTTCACTTTGTACGCCGAGCAGGCGGCACAATTTCTCAATTGTAGGTGCAACATACGCCCCGGCTAATACCACGCGCTCCCTGTCGGCTTCGCTCAAAGCTGCAGTCAGGCTGCCGCCGCTGCCTGCTTCTGCCAGCGAAAGTTTCGCACCGCGAGCTTCGAGCAGCCGGACCACACACTCCTCCAGAGTCGTCTCGTCGTCCGCATAGACATTTTCACCGAGGTGATCCAGAATCTTCTCTTTCAACTCCTGTAGCCGTGCTCGATCATGTGGTGTATCCTCCGGAAGCGAAAAGGTAAAATCCACCCGCCCGCCCTCGAACTGAGAGGAAACTACAATGTCGGATGCCAGCGGCACATGGTCCCTTAGCGTCTGGGCTATCTGGGACTGACCAAGACCCACAAACCGTAATTGTATCGAGCAGCCCGGCAGTCGCGTTCCGAAACGCTGCTTGAGATATGGCACAAGCTCATCACTGACCATGGCCTGCAATTCACGAGGCGGGCCCGGAAGCGCTACGATAACAACCTCGGCCGGTGGCACGGCCATCCTGGCCGTGTTCTCACGGGCTTCAAGACCGTCCCACACTAATCCAGGAGCCGTTCCGTTGGAATTCTTCAGATATGTGCCCCGCGTTGGCACCTGCGTCTGCCGGCGCAGGTTCGGGCGAAGCTGAGCAGGTGATACACGGAAACGTTTCGCCATCTTCTGCAGTACATCCGGGTGTTCTTTAAACGCAATTCCCGTAAATTCACTTAACGCCTCACGGGTAATGTCATTCTCGGTTGGACCAAGACCTCCAGTGACGATGACCAGGCCGGCTTTCTCTGTTGAGTAACGAAGCGCCTCTTTAAGATCAGCTTTTTTGTCATCGACACTCATCGACCCGACACATTCCAGACCTAACGGACGAAGGGTCCGGGTAATAAAGTATGTATGACTGTCCGGATAAACACCAGACAGCAGCTCCCCGCCGGTAACTATAATCATGTATCTGGTGGGCTGACCTGCTGAGTGCTGAACGAACCGGCTGATCCAGTAACTTGTACGGTCCAGGTAGTACTCGGGATAATGAGGTTCATAGTCGCGATATCTGAAATCCGGAATCTCTTTGGGTACCGCCGGCTCGATCTGCGTGCCCTCATGCCATTCGTTAAAGCTCGTGATACTGACGATTTGCGGATGGACGGCTATCGCGGCTGCAAATTCGCGGTCGTAATAAGTACCGTTGCCCCGCTCTCGGGTATTAACGTTGTTCCACGGACGAATACGCAGGTCAATGTATCCCGGGCCGACAGAGGGAATAAAAAGTTTATTATTTTGCCGTGCCCGTTCCGCAAGCTTGGGCCAGTTCCTGGTAGTTGAGCCATAGGTAAAACCGTCCGTTGCGAAATAACTGTAGTAGCCGTCGAAGTGCCCTTCCGTCATAAAAGCATGCTCGTGCTCTTTCACCCACAGCCCGATTACTACAGAATCGTATTTAGTGTTTCGAACGGTCTGGCCTCCATCGGGTGAAAGGATTGTTTTCCATTGCCTGGCCGGAGTGAGGTAGGAATCATAGACATAGAACATCGGGCGCCGGTTGTCTTTTCCATATCTGTAGAACGCCGGGTGCGAGCCGTACTTATCGATAATATATACGATGGCATCTCGGGTAGTCTGGGCATTCCGACCGGGAAACGGCTCGATATGAAAACATACCTTTACATCATGATGCCCCGCCACATCGAGCAGCCGCGGTACAGCCTTGTCCGTATATGAGTCTACGCCCCACCAGGATGAGCAGATTACGCCCACCTGCGCCCGGCGAAGCATTTGCATGTGGGCTTTCAGGTCTTCGTCGCTGTTGGAGCTGTAGCAGCCGAGCTTTGGGTAGAAATCAGCGCCGATATCATCCCCGCCGGAATAGTTGCTGGATTTGCCCTTCTTTACAAATTGCTGATGGCTCCAGTGATAATAGGAATTGTCGGTCTGTGGATTACCGTACCACGGGTAGTAAAAGGCATGAATATCATAATTTGGCTGCGGTTCACCGGCTCGAATCCCGGCTTGTCGGGGGCCGAGACAAATGGTCAGGGCAATTGCAAGCAATATTGCCGGCCGAATCTTCACTTGTTGTTCCATCACGCTTTAGCTCCTTGATTCGTTGTTGACGTTGCTGAGTTCTCCGTAAGGAGTACCAGGGACTGCCTTAATTATTCTACACTATTTTATCGCTGTGTCCATCAGCAACCTCAGTCAGGGAATAATGTTTAAGTGAAATAGGGTTTACACGCTTCCCAGAGAATATAAATGAGCTTTTCTCACATTTCAGTGGATTTTTTTATAAAACCGCAATAAATTTGGTTGCTGAAACGTCTTTTTTGCAAGGACAAGGTCTGGACATATAAAAGAAAAGATCAGGACGAGTCCACAGTGGTATTTTATTACCGGAGTTGAGGTTTATTGTTGGCTTCTCGACAAAGAAACAAAGGAGTTGACCTTGAATAAAATGAGTTTCTCGAAGACCTTGCTGGTGCTCTGTGTAGTCTATCTTAGCCCGGACCATCTTGAGGCGCACAATTGGCCCGGCTGGCGCGGCAACGGGCAGGGCATATCATATGAGAAGGACCTGCCCCTAAAATGGAGCGAGAATGAAGGCATCAAGTTCAAGACGCCCATACCCGGCTCCGGCCACTCTTCACCGATTATCTGGGAAAATCGCGTCTTTGTCACAACCGCCATCGCTGAAGATCCAAACGTCGATACATTTCGAGGCGGTATGTATTTTGGAGGCGACCGCAGAAAACCGGACGACTCGCAATATACTTTTAACATAATCTGCCTCGATGCCGATAACGGAAACATAATTTGGAACAAAGCCGTTGTGAAGCAGCAACCGAAAACACGCCGTCATACCAAAAACACTTATGCCTCGGAAACACCGGTAACAGACGGAAAGTATGTCTTTGCCTCTTTCGGTTCAGCCGGTCTGTATTGTGTGGATTTTGAGGGTAACATAATATGGCAGCGAGACCTCGGGCCTTTGAAAAGACGCTCCGGCTGGGGCACGGGCGCCTCGCCGGTTCTGTTCCGGAACACCGTAATTGTCAATTGCGACAGCGACGATGAATCCTACATTGCCGCTTTCAATAAAACCACCGGTGAGCCTGTCTGGCGTACCGAGCGTAACGAACGGGCATCCTGGGCAACACCATTTTTGTTTCACTCCGGCGACCGCACAATAGTCGTCACCAATGCCATGCGACGCATGCGCGGATACGATGCCTCCACGGGAAAACTTCTTTGGGAATGCGCCGGCGGCTCGATGATAACGGTTCCATCTCCTGTCGCCACACGGGGGCTGGTATTTATCTCATCGGGGCACAACTTGTTCCTGCGACAGCCAATCGTCGCGGTCCGTTCTGATGCTTCGGGTGATATCACACCCGCTAAAGGGCAATCTTCAAGTCATGGTGTAGCCTGGATGCATAGCAGGGGCGGCCCGTATGTAACATCGCCGATTGCTATCGGAGACTATCTATATATACCCCTGGACAAGGGATTTTTGACCTGCTATGATGCCCTTACAGGCAGGAAGGTGTACGAAAAGCAAAAACTCGGCAACCGCAGCACAATCACAGCTTCACCGATAGCCGCAGACGGCAGGATTTACATCCAGTCTGAAAACGGTGAGTGCTACATCATCAAACCGGGCCCGGAGTTCGAAATCCTCGCCGTAAACAAGCTCGATGAGATCTTCTGCGCCTCACCGGCCGTATCAACAGGCAGGCTCTTTCTTCGTGGTCGTAAAACCCTCTATTGTATAGGAAACTGATTATTTTGTAATGATTGTCTCCGGACCATTGACAACCGCAATAGAATAGAGGTCTGTTTTGATTGAACGGCCAAAAGAGCAGGCGGTTCTGTGGAATCGTCCTGCTCTTTTTTGGATGGGCAAGACCTTTCTTGCAATTTTTTTCGAATTCGTATTTGTTCTGGGCTGAATATATTCAAAAATTGCCTTTTTTCGAGATTTGCACTCTTTATATACGTATAAATACTTATGCAAACTATTGTTATGAAAATATACAGGACCATAACAAAAAACGGGTAAACGTCGGTTTTCTGGCCGATTTCGAGCAGTTCCACGGAACGTTGGCGGTCATATTTACAGTTAACTATAGACGGATTTGGTACTTTTTGAGATTATTTGCTATAATCGGGCTTTTCTTGGTATAATTATATGAATAGCGAAATAAAGCGGCTGAATGTTAGTTACTATATAACTGTGATAATCCTTTTTCGTGGTTTTGGAGACCTTTTTTTCAAAGGAGCAAAACCCTAATGGCGTTGTCAGAAACAAGCAATTGCCAAAAAAATGTAGGTACTGCAGCAGAGATTGTTGCTGAATATAGTGATTTTATTTATATGATTATATGTTCCCAGGTTAAGAATAAATCCCGCGTGGATGATATATTTCAGGACCTTTTTCTTTCTCTTGTTGCTACACCCATACCTCACGATGTCAGAAATATAAAAAGCTATCTCTATAGAGCTATAAGCAATGATATTGTCGATACTCAGCGCCAGGCGGAAAGATACAAAGAACAAATAAAAAAATATAAAGAAATACGTAATTTTTCTATCAACAAATACAGGCCCGAAAACGCCTTAATTAAGGACGAGCAGATGAATAAAATGTTCGACCTTCTTAAGGGGCGATTGACGAGCAGCCAATCTCAGGCGATCGCTCTGCGGTATGGGGCTAACCATACCATACAGGAAGTAGCTGAGGAAATGGGTGTAAAGACTACGTCTGTAAGCAGGTATATAAGTACTGGGCTCAGAAGAATACGTAAATCTTTTAAATTAAAGTGAGGTAACGACAGTGATTAATCAAAACCATAAATTATGTGAAGAGGCTAAGCTGTATTATTATGACCATCTATGTGACGAAAGCTGTGGACCCGTCCCGCAGCCTGTCATTATCCACATAGAGCAATGCCGGCACTGCCAAAAGCAGATAAACCAGCTTAAAGTTGGGTTATCGCAAAAAGGATCAGGGCAGAAACAAGACCGTTCCGCTGTCACTACCATGCTTCAGCTTCATTTCGCATATATTGACAGGCATGTAACCTGCGAAACAGTCAGACCCTTTCTTCCCGCCTTGTTGGACCCGGCTTTGGAGATTAGAATACCGACGCCGATAACAGTTCATCTGGACAATTGCCGGAAGTGCGTCGAAGATTTAAAAGCAATCCAAATGCTGAATCTTAACAGTACACAATTATACGGCTTAAGCCGGTTCTTGGCGAAAGGGCCTTCCCCGGACACCGCGGAATTTTCCGAAATGCCGGCAGTTTCTGCTATGGCCGAACGGGCCGATTCTGAGGTTGTTACAATATACCACGTAGATGAATCCGCCAAGGCCCGTGACACCGGCAAATCAGGTGGCCTTTATGCCGGTTTTCCTGTAAGTGTGGAAATAGCACGTCGTGAAGATAAGGTTAAAAAACCGGTTTCAACTATCGATTTTGCCGCCCTGAAAGAAAAAGTCTCGGCAATGAATCTGAAACCTTTTCTCAAGATCGTCGCAGCAGCGGCTGTCTTATTAATTGGCTTTACACTGCTGCTCAATACCTCCTCTGCCAAAGCGGTTACTATAGAGCAGATTTACAGGGCCCTTGAGATAGTTAAGAATGTTCATATATTGAAATCGGTGCCCGGTAAGACAGGGCTTTTAACAAAAATTACTGAAGAGAAATGGGTCTCACGAACGCTGAATGTTTCAATGTCGAAAACTGAGCAAGGTTTCGTTTTGTGGGATGTTCCTAATCGCCTGATAAAAAGCAAGGACTCCGGGACCGGCAAAATTGAAACGAGCCAGTTGGCTGAAGATGACGTTCCCGGTATCGAACAGAAAATAAGCGGCTCTTTGGGTTTAATGCCATTTAATGAAATTTCCCAAATTCCCCCCGGCGCTCAATTGCATCGCGTAGATGGCGAAACCATAGAAGTCGCTGAAGGGATTGAGATATACGAATTGAAATGGAACGAGACAACTTACAGTTCAACCGTATTTATGAAATGGCGAGTTTTTGCAGACACAAGGACGAGCTTGCCTCAAAGAGTCGAGTGGTATAAGAAATTTACAGATGATGCTGAGTTCGTGTTGGAAACAGTAATTAACGTTGAATATTTGGATGAGAGTGAAATACAGGCAGTTATTAAAGACGCGGGATTTTAGTCGTTGTTGTTTTTAATTGGCCGCCAGAGTGGGTGATGATTTTTGTAGCCGGTCCCGGTTTTTTCAACAAGTAAATCATCGCCTTTTGTGCGGCCCACGTGTACATCAGCAAATCCGATATTGACACTTCTGTTCGGATGGCGCCCGGTTATAGCGTCCCATTCCATCCCGGGCCATAATTTTTTGTCTTTGTTAATCTTTAGGCCGGGCACGTAAGCTGCATCTTCGATAGAATTACCAAAAGGTTCGGGGGGAACATCTGCAACGTGCCGCCAGCTTATCATGCTGTAGCCGCTGTCGATTATCAGCAAAGTTTGACTGGGATGGGGTATATCACTGCCGGACAAAGGCGCCCCGATAAATTCGGCCTGGCTTTTTCTGCCCCTCGTGCTCTTACATATAGACAGGTTCACACCGTAATTTCCACACAGTACGTTTTTTTTAAGCCTTATATCATTTATCTCTTTGGAGGGACACCGGATAACTGAATCTTTGTCGGAGTTTTTTCCTGAATAATCGATGATGCGGTTAAACCACCACCATCCCAGTCTGTCATATTGAAGATCCCCGGGAAAGCCGCCGGGAGGTGGTTTCAGAAGAGTGTCATCAAGGGCATGCGGGAAAGTGCAGTTGTCGTCTTCATACATAGTCAAACTTAAGACCAGTTGCCTGACATTAGATTTGCACAGAACAGCTTCAGCTTGCAGTTTCGAGATTCGTAATGAAGGTAATAATATTGCTGTCATCAAGGCAATTACCGCAATAACCACAAGCAGCTCGATAAGTGTGAAGCCCTCGCGTTTCATGACCTTTTATTATACGGCTGCTCTTGCGAAAAGTCAACATAGACTGCCAATAAAAAAAGCAGATGGTAATACATCCCACCTGCTTTATTTGATGCTTGTAGCAAAACAGTTAATCACATGCCCTCATATCATGGGAACTGAATGAGCCTACGTCACAGGACCAGGGATTATAAGGGTCATTAAAACACGGGGCGTCTGCGTATCTGATCATTTGGTAGTTGGTGCAGCTTCCGCTCTCGGCGGATTCGCATCCCCACCGTTCCCAGTATAGCTCGTAGTCGCTGCCGCACTCTCCGCCGACTTCACTGCAATAGACAACATCGTATTCCTGGTAAAGGTTAGTACATGAATAACCTGCGCCGCCGATGATATTTTGAAGCTGGCTATCGGCAATCTCAGTAAAGCCGCCTTGTATTTTGATTGGCCGGTTGGAAATCAAAAGAGCGGTCCCCTCTGTCCAGTCCATGCCGAAAAAGGCGACGTCCGTGCGATAGTAAAACTTATTATTTGTTAAATCTATACTGCTGACATGCCTGTCGTCAATGTCCCCGAGAACGATGAAATGGTTCTTTCCCGGAATATGCAGGATTACCTCACAGCCGTCCAGCTTTTTAAGCATTTTGATATCGAGCTGAACGGCGCGACAATAGAGTCCTATACGCTGTACGAATTGCTTCATTGCATAAAGGCTTGTAGTCTTGTCCTGCCTGCTTACTAATTGTGCAAGCTGCCGGTCGGTAACGGCCTTGCCTGACTGCATAATTGTATATTTTAATGCCGCCGTTGAGCAGTTTTGCGGCTGTATGCCTTCGGATGCCGCGTAAGCCAGTCTCTCGAGTAAAAGCATCTCCGTATCGACGGCGTATGAGTAGCTGTACATCGCAGGTTTACTGGTCAGATATGAACGATACTCTATCAATGCATCGGCCTTGTAATCGACGCTGAAACTCCCCGGTGCGGGAGTTTGGCCGCTAATACTGGTAAAGTTCCAGATGTCATAAGCCAGTAGTTTATTGTTCCGGCCATCGTGTTTCTCTATAGAAATATTGGAAGGCACCCATTTACCTGAGACCATCTGGTAGTTGCCGTATTGTGTGGAAGTGACGGTATCGATATCGTCTATCGAAGAGGAAGTAACTGCATAATCCTGTTCCGGGTCCATTACAAAGACCATTTCCGAGCCGTCTGTATTGTTAATTGTCATATGTATCTGGGTCTGGCCGTTGATGTCTCTCTCTTCAGCATAAGTCTCGGCGGCGGAAAGGTTCCCGTATGTGCAGTAGCCAAATCCCCAGGGAATGACACCGGCGGTTAACGGCCCTTTGACGGTATGTGGAGTTGAGCCTGTCGTGTCAGTGACTGCTTGATTGCCGGGTAAAAAATACATTGTGTACTGTTGGCCGTCCCAGGCGAATATACGTCGGGTGTTCCAGGCTAAATTAAAATCATCGGTCATGAAATTGCCCGCCAGGCTTGCGTCCGGCCTTACCGAGTCTGTACGTGAGCCTACGTTGATTTCCCAGTAAAACCTTTCCCCGTCATACCTTACGACCACATTCGAATTCATTGTATAGTTGTTCGACTGCTTGTAGCGAACATTGAATGGAATGGCATCGAGCCTCATCTTTTGTAATTCCTGCGTTAATTCACGTTTGTTCGGGTTGTTTTGATATTCTTTAATTTGTTCGGCGATTTGACGATTAACCTCGGCTATGTCACTTATTTTCGGCGCCCTGTATTCTTCGTGCGCTGCATCGATTGTACCGGCGGATATCCAGGTATTTCTCGGCTGGCTTGTTAGTTTCTCGAAGATTTGCAAAATCTCACCTCTGTCTAATTGTCTGTCTGCAAAAGCAATACAACCGATAGATAGTGACAGCAAAAGCGCGGATACTACATGTTTCGTGTTCATGATTACCTCCTTCACTCACGAATGTTTCGACTAATAAATAGTGTGACTTAACAATTAAAATGTTTTTAGAACTAAACTTAACTTACCCGGGTTTGTCCTTTCATAGTATAAGGCGGTTCTGAAACAGGAAATATTGATTGTTTTTTTTGATAGGTTCTGAAAAACTTACTTGGGAAGTGATATTTTTGGGACAAAATTGCACATATAGCTCTTAAAAAGACACTATCTGCAAATAGAATTTTTCTGCTAATTAACAAAGAATGCAATTTTTAGGACATGAAGGCCGGCGGCAGGCAGCCGTGTCACCGCTGTCATTCGGTCTTTTCGAGCCAATAGTGGGCGAATAGTGCTAAATCACTAATGTCAACATTACCATCGGCGTCGAGGTCGGTCCCTTCGCACTGGTTCGGGTCACTGCAGCCTGTTTCCTGCCAGTGTGATGCAAGAACTGCGAAATCGGCAAAATCAACTCCGGCGTCATTATTGAAGTCGCGTGTAGCGACATGTGAAAATACATGATAATAAACAGGGTAGTCCCAGCTTACGCTGCGGTCATAGAATCCCACTTCGCAGACGCCTGCGCTTGTGGCTGTATAGTCAACAATGAACCAGTCACCCGGCACTGCATTAGGATCGCCCATGAAAATCAATCCCTGAATGCCTGGTTCTGCCCACTCCAATACACGGGCCCGAATACCCGCTGCTTCGAAGCGAGAGCCTTCCCAGCCAATGGTGATATCATTGTAATCTCTCGCTGACAGGAGCCCGTAATCCATATATTCTCCTTCGATAGCCAGGTCACTGCCCCACTCACCGTGAGCGTTCGAATCGACGATAATTGTGAGTTTTGTTCCGACCATAATGTCACGATATACGAAAGGGACATTAGGATCGGCTAATTCGAGGGGTGTATTACCGTCGGCAAGGCATACTCTTGTCGAAAGCTCCGCTGAAGCCGCCGAAGCCATACAGAAAAGTATCAGAAAGTAAAACATGCTTTTCATACTGGACATGCTGAAAAATCGTCAGCCTCGATGGCCCTTCGAAAAAACAATATTCAAAAGAACAACCGGGGTCCTTCCATTGACATTTACTTTCCACGCACTGAAAACTGGGCAGATTATAGACTATTTTGTGGTGAAAATCAATAAAAATGCGGCTCGAAGGAAGTTTCAAACTGAGAAACACCATCATCGGACTTATTTCTTGGATTTTTGGCTGTCCGTCTCTACAGAGCAAGCCACTCGGAAGCCTATAAAGTCCATTTCAGGCAGCCACCACTTGCTCTTGGGTATCTGCGGGTCGCCGGAACGCCACCAATCCTGCTCGAAGGTTCTGGCCGCACAACGCATCTCATCTGCAGGGCTGCTATAGTCCCCCCCACGGGCTACGTGTAACTGGCCGGTTTTAGGGCCCTTCGGATTTACCGCCGGGGACTTTTTGGCGGCTTCTTTGTAAGAGGCGGCACTGTAGAAGTCATAAACCCACTCACGAACATTGCCCGGCATATCGTAAAGGCCCCAGGCATTGGGTTTTTTCTTGCCCACCGGGTTGGTCTCGCTGTCGGCTGTTTCATCGAACCACGCAAAATCAGCGAGTTTTTTCGGGTCGTCCCCAAAGCTAAAGGCATTGCTACTACCCGCACGGCAGGCATATTCCCATTCGGCCTCTGTTGGTAAGCGATATTTCTTCCCGGTTTTTTTCGAAAGCCATTCGCAGAAAATCATGGCGTTATGCCAGGTTATCCCGATGGCGGGGTGAGTTTCCTCGTACCCCATCGTCATATCTCCATAGACGGGCGTAGGCCCGGTAATCACGTCAATATCGCCCTTTTTCCTTTGCTCAGCGTCCTTTTTTGCTTCCTCCACGGCAAAAAAGTCTCTCTTTGCTGTGACTGTTTCTCGATAGTAGGCCATAAAAAGCTCAATGGTGGCCTCTTTCGGGCAAAGGTAGAAGCAATCGAGACGCACCTTGTGCTGAGGTCCTTCATGGTCCTCACGACCGGCCTCATCCGCAGGGCTGCCCATTAGAAAACTGCCGCCGGGAATGAAAACCATTTCAAAAGAGATTTTCTCATTGTTTTTTGTTATAACGGTCTCTGTATATTTCTTCGGGGGCTCTTTTTGCGAAGCTTCGCTGTCCGCGGCCATCATACCGACTATATAGGCTGCCACGGCGATAAAACACACCAATATACGACTCAAACTCATATTACGTCTCCTCAAAACTATTCACGAACAAATATAACCGGCCTTTTGTAGAAAAGACGTTTTTCACGGCTTTTTATGATACACAAAGGCCATATTTTTGTTTTTTTCCTGCGGCGAGTACCTTTCACCTCACCTCAGATCATTTCTGTAAAACCTGGTTTCGGCACAGGATAGCTGCCATCGGAGCCGGTTTTAACCGGCGGCTCCATACCATCGTGGCATTCTTCCGGCCGCGGCGGATAATAAAAATCAGACTTATTTATCTCCTCCCAGGTTACCTCCTTGCCCGTATAGCACGAAATCTGCCCCATTACGGTTACCATCGTGCTGCGGGTCATATAGCCGCCGTTATTCACAGGATTACCCGAGCGAATCGCCCCGAATAGTACATCGTGCTCTATCTGGTAGGGGTTACTTCTTCCCTTCCAGCGCCAGTCTGTTTCACCCCAGATTCTACAGCCCGTAACAGAGGCCTTGCCCTTGCTGCCCAGCACAACACTCGAAGAATCGTTATGACACCCGTTTGTCGTCCTGCAGAATGCATATATACGCACCCCGTTTTCGCACTCGTAAATCACCGAATGGTGGTCGAACACATCCCCATAGATAGGCTCGGTCATCGAAGAGCGTCCGCCCAAACCGTGGCATTTCACAGGGACCTGATTGTGCAGTACCCAACTGGAACGGTCGAGGTTATGCACCAGCGACTGGGGCACATCATCTCCGGAGAGCCAGCGAAAATGGTATTGAGTGCTGCATTGCCACTGGAGCTCTGAAAGCCCTTCTTTGCGCTCTATAATACCGTATGGTGGACGCAGGAAGTTCTCTTCAATTGCAATTACATCGCCGATGGCGCCGTCCTGGATTCGTTTTACGGTTTCGGCGTATCCTGTGTGATACCGGCTGTGTAAACCTGAAACCAGGCATAATCCCTTGCGTTCTGCCAGTTTGGCCGCCCGTTGCATGAGCTTAATCCCTGCCGGGTCTATACCGTGAGGTTTCTCCACAAAAACATGCTTGCCGGCCCTGATTGCGGTCATTGTATGAAGCGGGTGGAACTTGGCCGCATTGGCAATTACAACCACATCCGATGACTCAATCACGTGCTTGTAGCCATCGAAGCCGGCAAAACAGTGGTCGTCATCGACTATAACCTGATTAACTTTCTGTTCTTTCAAAAGCCTGCGTTTATCTTTGACCCGGTCCATGAAGATATCACACATCGCAACCAATCTGGCGCCGGAGTCCGCTGTTAACGCCTGTGCGGCTGCACCGGTGTTTCGTCCCCCACAGCCGACCATGCCGACCCGGATGGTGCCGCTCCCGCCGGCATATACGCTGTTACTGATACCCAGCGCGCCCGTAACAGCCGCCGAAGCCGCTACACTCGAAGCCTTCAAAAAGTCCCGCCGTGTTGTACCGGCACCTTTGCTTGATTCATTCACACGTGCCATAATACCTCCTTCGTCGAAGCACAATTAGCCCCGAGCCAATCAATAGTGCATTTTACACTATCTATTTCTGTTCTCGATTTTTGTTCACCTTACTTACAAATTGCCACATCTCAGGATAGAATCCCTCGATCTGGCGCCTAACTTTAGGCACTTTAGACTTTAGGCACTTTTAACTTCACCTTAATATTCCCGGTCCTTGAGGATACCCGGCTGCGGGATGGGATATTTACCCTCGGCGTTAAGCCGTACCGGCCCCGCAGAATCCATTGTCAGCTTGTCCACATCCGGAGCGAACTCGTGCTTGCAGTTCAGCATATCATCGAAGGTAATGACCTGGCCGGTATGAGCGGCCATACGACCCATAGAGGACACCATACTTGATTCGGCGCCGCGTTTGGCCTCATTGTAAGGCTTGTCGTTACGAATAGCATCGATAAGGTCGTCCCACTCGAGCTGATAAGGAGTCGGCTCGGGTTGCGGCACTCGCCATATCAGGTTCTCCCTGCTCATATTATGGCCTTTGTAGGTCCGCACCTTGCCCGGATGATGGCTGTTCGTCGAGATAACGGCTGTGCCTGTAGTGCCGAGGGCATAGCTGGAAAAAGCCCCCTTACAGCCATCCATGGCCCGGCCGTAATAAAACAGCTTCGTACCGTCCGGATAGGTATATTCGACCGAGTATGTGTCGAGGTTCTGGTCAAGGGAATTGCCTCGGTGGTGGCGTCCGCCGCTGGCCTGGGCCTCGACCGGCCAGGCGCCTTTCATCCATGAACACTCGTCGATTTGGTGAATGTAGTAGTCGCTGTACATACCCCCGCTGGCCCACAGAAAGGCATGGAACCGCCGTATCTGGTACAGCGCCTCGTTCACACCGCTGGGTTTACGCCCGACCGTGCATGCGCCCCCGGCCATCCGGTAGGCGTGCATTGCGATGATATTGCCGATTTCACCATCGTCGATCCGGCGTTTCAATTCCTGCCGGCCCCTGCAATGGCGTATCATAAGGCCGACACCAACTTTTAAGTTCTCCCTCACGGACTCTGCGGCAAGTGTCAGCATCCTGCGGGTAGTCGGGCCGTCCACAGTAACGGGCTTTTCCATAAATACGTTAAGCCCCTTCTTGACGGCATACGCAAAATGCACCCAGCGAAACGCCGGAGGCGTCGCAAATATAGCTACATCGCCTGCATTTAGGCAATCCATCGCCTTTTTGTAACCATCGAAGTCAAGAAACTGCCGCTCCTTCGGCACATCCATCTGATGCCCGTGTCTTTTCCGAAGACTCCGGTAGCTTCTCTCAAGCTTGTCCGCAAAGACATCTGCCATTGCGACCAGCCTGATAGGGCCGCCCTTCTTAACGGACATAGCTTCCGATGCCGCACCCGTCCCCCTCCCGCCGCAGCCAATCAACGCTATCCTGATGGTGTCGCTGCCGGCTGCATAAATCTTCGGTACTATCCCCGCCGCTATAGCCGAAGCGGCCGCAATCTTCCCGCTTTTCTTCAAAAACTCTCGACGCGACGTGCTTGTGTTACTATTTTCACTCATAATGGGTCTTCTCCTACTTAATTGGTGTGGTTCTTAAATGCTATATTTATTCTCGGAGCTAACACTCACTCCCGGCCCAAACGTAGTTTGAACTCAATTGTCACAACCATTATAGCCCTGCACCCCAACCTGTCAACCCTTTTTCCACACCAAAACACGCTCCTCAGAGGTGATGACTTGTAAGATGGGCTTCAGTCCATGCTGTTATTCTACGTCGATATTTTTTCTTACATGTCATTATCATTGTAGGGGCGGTTCGAGAACCGCCCTTTTGAATAATCAATTAAAGAACCCGCACATCGTAGGGGCAATCCCGTGTGTTTGCCCTAAATCGCTACCCGCATTTCTACCTGAGGTTCGCACCAGTTTTAATCACTCCTCCACTTCGTATTTACGTGACTGTACGATGCTCATGCTGGCCTGTCTTTAGCTTGTCCTCGGTGTGTGCCTACTTGCTTGTCTGCCGGGGGGTAGAAATGCTACACTTCTTCACCCTGAGCTTCAGACGAAGGGCTAAATTCTCTTGACTCTTCTCAAGTTCTCTGTTATCCTCTACCCATAAAGGCGATACATCCGGGAGCGGAAACAGCACAAGATACGATTCACGAAAAACAAAATTATTTGTCGGAATGGCGGAATTGGAAAAAGTTAATTGATTATTTTCGATTTACTATTTATTATTAGAATTCCGCCGAAGGCTAACCTAGTAATACTGTTATAGCGATGCTGAGAATCTTTGGTAACGAAAGGATGAAGATTATCAAGGTAACGATATGAGCGAAAGCATCCCTGTCAATCCTGAGGTACTTCGCTGGGCCAGAACAACCGCTGGTTTTGATATAGATGATGTTGTTGTTAAACTTAAATGGAAAAAGATATCTTCCGAAACTATTGCATCATGGGAAAAAGGCGCGGCCAGCCCGACATATGTTCAACTAGAACGTCTTGCTTATGAAATTTATAAGCGGCCTTTGGCACTGTTCTTTTTTCCTGAGCCGCCTGAAGAAGAAACTCCTAAAGAGTCTTTTCGTACATTACCCCAAGAAGAAATTGATCTTTTAGAACCAAGATTACTCTATCTGGTTCGTCAGGCCAAGGTCATGCAAGAGAATCTCAGAGAACTATTTGACGGGATTAACCCAGCAAAAAAACAAGTATTTTCTGACATTACGATACATAGCTCGGATACCATTTCCAATATAGCTAAAGCGGTTCGGGAATACTTAGGCGTTTGGTTAAATAAACAGTATGCACTGACGACAAATGAAAAGGCGTTAAAATATTGGCGTGATGTACTGGAAAAACACGGAGTCTTTGTCTTTAAGGATGCTTTCAAGGATGATGAATGTTCCGGTTTCTGCTTATATGATGATGTATTTCCCATAATCTATCTCAATAACAGCCAGGCAAAAATAAGACAGATATTTACGCTCTTTCATGAATTGGCACACCTTCTATTCAGAACTGGTGGTATCGATTTAAGACATGATGATTTTATCCAGAGGATGAGAGGTCCCAACAAACGTATAGAAGTATTCTGTAATGAATTCGCGGGTGAATTTCTTGTGCCTACCGAAGATATTAAACCTCGAATACGCAATCAAACCATGGACGACAATCTCATAACACGACTTGCCAAGAAATATAATGTTAGCCGTGAAGTTATTTTAAGAAAGTGCCTTGATCTTAACCACATTACAAAGGCGTTTTATGAGGCCAGAGTGAAAGAGTGGAATGAGGAGAGATTGGCACGTGGTAGCTCTACTTCTGGTGGTAATTATTATCTGAATAAGTGTGCGTACCTGGGTGATAATTATATAGACACGGCTTTCAGTCGATACTATCAGAAGAGAATTTCTATTGACCAGCTAGCTAACTATCTAACAGTGAAGGTGAAAAATGTTGCTGGAATGGAGGTGCAATTTTTAAGGAGGGTGGGTGCTGTATGATTTATGTATTTGACAGTAACACCCTGATTAATATTTTCAATCACTACTATCCAGAACGATTTCCATCTTTTTGGGATAATTTTAACGACTTTATTTCAAAACAGACTATTGTCTCTGTACAAGAAGTCAGAAGGGAATTAGAGGGGAAGGGAGATAAATTGTCAGATTGGGCAAAGAATCATAAAGAGTTGTTTTTGCCACCAAATGTTGAGGAATCGAGTTTTATTACGGAAATTTTTAAGGTCAGACACTTCCGAATTCTAATTCAGAAGAAACAACAATACGTTGAGGGCCCTGCTGCGGATCCATTTATTATCGCTAAAGCAAAAATTATTAGTGATTGTGTGGTAACTCAAGAGAACAAAACAGAAAATGCGGCAAAAATCCCCAATGTCTGCGATCATTTCGGGATACCCTGCATTAACCTTGAAGGTTTTATGGAAAAAGAAAACTGGACATTTTAGGAAAAAAGATAAGGCATTAAATGTGTTGAATTCTTTTTTTCATTGATTTTTGTTCGAAAAATATTTTTAAACCCCCAAGTTTACCCCGTTAAAAACGCGTCTTCCCTTAACTAATTAACCAACCCCGTTATGCACCTGTATTGTGCTGCCTTCGGTTCGGTTCTATTTTTATTTACTACGTCCTGACATCCAAATCGTAAACCACATTTCTACCTACGGTTCGCGCCAGTTTAAAACGCTCCAACACTTCGTGTTTACGTGACGGCTCGATGCTCATGCTGGCCTTCGGTAGAAATGCTATATATAACTGTTTGCCCCGCATAATAGCAGCTTTAATAACGGCTATCCCAATAGCCGGTGGTCGAAGACGCTATCTTTGACAGAAGCTCGCTTCGTGAAAAAAATAGCGGCCAGAACACCCAAGCTACTCTACCTGACCAGCGCAAAATAAGATCCCCCCGATCCTTCTAAAACCCAGCCTGTCATCAACTCATACACTCATTTACGCATCAAAACCTCGAAAAATCGAGCAATTTTCGAACAAAAACGCTGGTAATTTTCAACAAATTTCAATTTTTCTAAAAAAATATTTATTCCTTTCCTCATAAGCACTTAGCAAAATTTAACCTTTACAAAACCCTCTGTATTTCGACTCAAACACGCAGGTACGTCTAATTATAGAGGGAGTGTTTTTTCCCCTCCTGAGCTTGCCCCTTATGGGCTTGTCCTCGAAGTTATTAATCGGGGATCCACAATATGAAATTCGAATTACAAAAATGAGTACTCAATCGTTAAAAAGTCAGGTAAATAATGAAAAAGATCAGTTAATCAAAGGAAAAAGTACGAAAATTGCTGCTGCTTTTATGCAAAACAAACCCAATTCACCAAATGTCCAAATGAACGTAACTAATTTAATAACAATGAATTATGCAATTTTGGCCAGTCTGACAAAAGTCAAAAACAAACCCAATCAAACCCAATTCAAACCCAATCGCCGAAAGGCCAAAAATGAACGCAAGTATCTATTATACTTTAGGTTATAACAATTTATTCCGCTGGCGGGGAGAAAAAACAAACCCAATCAAAGCCAAAACAAACCCAATCAAGCTTGTCCTCGAAGGTTGCAGTCGGGGACCCAATTTTGAAAATTCGAATTTGTTTCGGGTTTCGATATTCGTGCTCACTAAATTTCTATGATTGTTTTTATCCGGCTGTTTTTTGGGCCCGATTTTGATAAAATGGACAATTGGATATGCGAAAAATAAAGAGTCAAAGTTTAGAGCAATTGCTGTTACAGCTCAAGTTTACGCCTGAGAAGAAACGCCTTAAAGAGCTCGATGCCGCCGAGAAGCTTTTTACGATTATCTACAGGGATAAAGAATATCCTTTTGAATTTGTCTGTTTTCGTATTACGGGTTTTCACCCTACAGGCCCGGGCGCCGATGAGCTTATCAAAGGCGATGTCCTGTTGGACGACCTTCAGATTTTCATTTACAGGCTGAGCAACTGGCTTGCTCGTCCGGTCGCTGAGCAGAATCAAAAAGTTTATACTATTGAAGAGCTTGCGAAACA
The DNA here is from genome assembly GCA_964653075.1 of uncultured Pirellulales bacterium. Lineage (GTDB taxonomy): Bacteria > Planctomycetota > Phycisphaerae > Sedimentisphaerales > Anaerobacaceae > NIOZ-UU13. Next base: position 2,693 of record CAZZAX010000016.1, on the reverse strand, counting down.
TTTGGGGATTTCTAAAAAAACAATATACCGTTGGCGGGATCGAGGCCTTTTAGCGAAAATATTTATTTTTGACAACGGCAGAAAACGTCTCGGCTTTTTGCAGTCAACGGTCGATAAATTCCTAAAGGACAATCCCGACATTATAGCCGGAGCAAAAAACTATGCCCGCCTCACAGATGAACAAAAACAACAAATTATTAAACGGGCAGCCAAACTTTCAGTGGATACGAACCTCTCTCGCTATCAGATTATTAACAAAATTAGCGCTGAAATGGGCAAATGTCACGAAACTGTCAGATACACACTGGTGGATTACGAAAAGGCCAATGCCGAAAAAACCGGTTCGACGTATATAACCGGAGCAATTGACCCGGCCCAGGCCGCCGAGATTTACAGGCTGTTCAAACAGGGCTGCAAAATCAAAGAGCTGATGAAGCGATATCATCGAAATAAAAGTTCAATTTACCGCATTATAAATCAGCGAAGAGCCAGGGCGCTTCTGGCAAGAAAGATTGAACTCGTTCCCAGCGATGAATTTCTTAAAGAAGACTCAGAAAAGATTGTGGTCGAGCATCTCGGTAATTCAGAACCACTCACCCATAAGGATGTTGAGCCTCTCGAATTGGCCCGAGGCTCCCTGCCGGAGTATTTGCAGACACTGAAAAGCATGCCCGTGCTTAATAGAGAGCATGAAGTTGAGTTATTTCGCAGATATAATTACCTGAAGTTCTTAGCCTGCCGTACCCGCTCCGGCATAAAGCCGAATCACGTCTCGGGCCTCAAACTAAATCAGATAGAGAAATATTTAGCCCAGGCCGAAGAGATAAAAAAAAGAATAATTGAGGCGAATCTCCGACTCGTAGTCAGCATTGCACGCAAGCACATGACCGGCGGGGCAAATCTGCTCGATTTGGTCGGCGAGGGTAATATCTCGCTGATGCGGGCGGTTGAAAAATTCGATTATACCAGGGGCTTTCGATTCGCTACTTTCGCTTCCTGGACCATAGCGAAAGATTTCGCCCGCAAAATACCCGCACAGACCGCCCGCCTTGATAAAGCCACAACAGCTTCTCTGGTAAGCATGCACCGCGGCCTGAAAACCGAAGATAGCGCCGATTTCGCGGCTATCGAACGGGCGCGCCAAAGTCTCACACAGGTTATCGAAAACAATCTAACCGAACGCGAGCAGCATGTCATCTTAAATCGTTTTGGCCTCATCGGCTCGCCGATAAAAAAAGAAACGAAAACCCTTAAACAAATCGGCGAAGAGCTTGGCTTGAGCAAGGAAAGAGCTCGCCAGATCGAACTGACTGCACTGCAGAAACTAAGACAGTCACTAAGCAGCGAAGAATTCGAGCTTCTGACAGGCTAATCTTCAGAAGGTGGTTCCTTGCCGGCCAGCTCTGCAATCTGGAGTTGCAGTACTTTCATTTCTTTTTGTATGCTGAGTTTGGCTTGTATCTGCCAGCCCCATAGAATAATCACCATTGCCGCATTGACACCGACCATGGCGGTGAAGAGGGCCCAAGTAACATACCAGCCGGCATTGTATTTTATCCCAATCACCCCATACACTATGATCGCCCCGGCGATCGCAAGTCTGAGGTAACACTCTATTACCGCTTTTCTGAGTTGTTTCTTATACAAATTTCCGATATCTTGAGTGACGGCACAATTCTTGTCGAGATCATAATGACCACCGCTCCAACAGCATAACAGTCTTTTTACAAAATCATTCATTTTAGTCTCGCTCCACTAATTGATAATTGACGAAGTTCGTTTACAGTACGATGCAATCGTGATTTTACTGTTCCCTCAGGAACTTTAAGTATTTCAGCTATCTGGCCTATATCGAAGCCCTCATGGTATCGCAATGTAAGCAGCGCCCGGCGATCGGGAGAAAGTCTATCAATGGCTGCCCGCAAAGATTCGGTTTTTTCGCCGCCGTTTTGTTTTTGGTCAGATTCATTTTGAGTCTGCTTCGTTAGCTCGTTATTAAGCCGATTTTGCAGCCGCTGTTTGCGCAGCCAGTCGGCGCATTTGTTATTAGCGATTCTAAAGACCCATTGGGGAAAAACGGATACATCTTCGAGTTTTCTTACGCCTTTTATAATGCCGTACCAGGTTTCCTGAACAATGTCCCAGGCAGCCGGCTCAGAACCGGTTACTTTGAAGGCGTAATGCCAGAGGCGTTTTTGCCATCTGCCGACAAGTTCGTCAAATGCGTCTTTGTCTGCCTGCCGGCATTTGATGACAAGCAGTTCATCATAGATTTGTGCCCGGTTCTTTCTCATAGTTCTCTAATAGAAGTCGGACAAGCTGCTAAAAAAGTTCCATTTTTTCCTTCTGTTTTCCGATTTGAAATTGGGTTTGTTTTGGCTTTGTTTTTGGGCCCTTATAGGGCAATAAATCTTCTTAATCCTTTGTAAATACTGAGTTTGCATTAATTTGGGCATCCTGCAAATTGGGTTTGTTTTGCATATTTTGCTTATAAATTCGTACGTAATCTTTCGTAGAGCGTATATAGACAAGAATAAAACGTTCAAAAAGTGGTATAAAATTGGCCTAAAATGGACAGAAATTGAAAAGATTCGAGCTTTTTTAATGAGATTGACAGAAAATTGAAGAAAATCAGCACTTTTTCCTTGTGTCTTATAGTAATTGAACAATTTAGCTTGTTTTTGCCGATATCC
>CAZZAX010000015.1:0-58443 GCA_964653075.1 uncultured Pirellulales bacterium | reverse complement strand
TCAACTTGAATATTTTTCCGGCCTTTTTTAAGAGAACAGGTTCCCCAGGCATAGCCGTTCGAGAAGAAGAACTCTCCTTCCCGAGCAGCAAAGGTCATTGATTTTTCCACGCCGGAAAAACCAAATCCTGTCATTGCCAGCACCGCCGCCCAACTTGCCATAGCGCGGGCATAATGGTGGCCGCACTCAGCCTCATCGAACGGGCTACGCTTGCGGCCATCATATCTATCGCGGATGTTCTCGATACATTTAAGCCCACTTTCCTTTTGACCTTCATACAGCATACCTACAGCGGCGGTGTATTCAAAGCCCGTCATTACCTCGGTGAAGTATGGGAAGGGATTCTTCGGACGGTTCTGAGGGTAGCCGGCCATCAGCAGTGCCGACTCATCGCCCAAAGCAAAGCTCCTCATACAGTTGAAATGACCGTAGAGGCCATCTCTTAGATTGTACTTCACAATGGCCCGCAGTGTCCGGCGTACATTGGACGGTTGTAACAGGTATCCAAGGTCGCATACGTGAGCCATATACTGGCCTACAAGCTGGTCAACAAGACAGCCAGAGCCAAGCTGGTAATCCGGGCTGGCCGGGTCTTTTGCTCCCATTCCAATCAGCAGACTCGGGGCTATCTGCGATTTATCCTTTGGCGGGCGGATATGATGCTCGTAATACTGACCGTTGAAAAGATTGTCGTCTATCCAAACACTTCCCCTCTCGAAGAGGTCCCGACAGGTAGCGGCGAAATCATCCTCACCGAGATAGCGTGCCATTTCTTCGGCCGCTCGCAGTGCCCCCAGATACCACACACCCATTTGAGGATTCGGGCCATAGTACTCCACATCCATTGTGTTGTGCTGACAGCCTTCCATAACACCATCGCGGTCGGCATCCCAGCCGCCCTTAATCCAGCAGAATTCCAACGCCCTTTTTACATTCGGCCAAAGGTCTTTGAGCATCTTATCATCGCCGGAAAGCTGCCAGTCGCGGTACATCTTCATAATGCATCCCATTTGTCCGTCGGCCGCAGCCTTGCCGAAATCCTGTGCACGCTCAAGCGGCAGGTTGACACGAAAACTCATCAATCCTTTATCATCCGTAGCGTGGGCAAACTCGACCTCGCGCATCGAGCAGGCCAGGTTTCCAAAAAGAAAAGCGGCAGCCTGCTCATAGTTCCAGACGTGAGTACATGAGCCATGACAACAACCTCTCCTATTGCTGCAACCTTCCCAGCCGTAGAATCGTCCATCCTCCGTGCGAAAGCAGGTCTGAGTGCGCAGCGTGCTGATATTAAAAAGCGCTGCTTCTTTCACCACCTCGGGCAGAGTACTCCGACAAAAAGTCCTCACAAATCCGACAGTTGCTTGCTCCAGCTTTGCGAGCTGCGGCGCAACCTTCCCGGCCACTTCCCAGGCGTCTTCGTATTGTCTCGTATAGTAGTTGCCTATACGGTCCTTGTCATTGCCTCTTGGTGTCCAGGTCTGGCGGTTCGGAAAGTGCCAGGTAAGTAAAAACGTTACCTCTTTTGTCTGGTGCGGTGGCAGCTCTACCTTGACTGCAAGCGAGGCCATCGGGGTATCTTCCTTCGCGGCTTTACGTTCCTGTAGCTCTCCATCATCGCTGAGGTCGTCCCAGAAATCGAGTACTGAACTGCCCCAGCCCTGTCTAATCCAGGCCGTTCGATAGCTAATGCCGGTGCTGGAAGTTGTAGTCAATGCAATCGTGCCCCACTGTTCCGCTCTCGGGGCCACCCCCTCGGAATCCATAAAGATACCCTGCACATTCCGGCTTTTGCGGAAGCGGTTACGGTTGGCCTTGCCGCCGACCGCTACAAGTTCGCCTTTCCAATCCTTCCTATTACCCGAACCATCAATGCCAATAAAGTTCGGCATACTGCCGCAGACAGAGGCGGTTACGGGCCCGCCGGTCTTATTGTGAAGTACATATCGCAGGACAGCTACAGGTATGCCGCCGGCTTCGGCGTCGCCGGGTATCAGCGGGTTGAACGCCTTGATTGTCACGTCCACGGGAATATCGGTATCAGAGAGCATCACCTGTCCAAGGGGATAAGCAGCAGCAAAGGAGCACTTGCGGAATCGCGGCAGGCCGTGGTTGGGGACAGTACTGCCGTGGCTATCCTCGTAACCAGACAGCTCAATCGGCCCTTCGATTGCCCTGGTTGTAGTTTGTCCATCGGCTGTTCTGGTAAAAAGTGCAAAGAAGGGACCCGACCTTTCCCTGAGCGGGACAAATCCTTTGGCCGCACGATTCATAATCTCCCAGTTGCGCAGGTCGCCCCGCCCACCTAAAGAAACCGTTCCCGTACCGATACCGCCCAATGGAAGGGCAATCCGGTCAATGTGGTCCTGGTCATAACGTTTGAGAATCGGCCAGTTTTGATAATCAGCCGCTTCGGTTTCTGCCTGGACTACTGTTACCTTCTCCATGGCAAATGATTCGTTTCCGGAATATAAGTTACACCCAGCAAAGACCATCATTAAGATTAACAGTAACTTTCTCATAATATTCTCCTGCAAATAAAATAATTAAAGGCATATCTACTACTTCCGTCAATATTTAAGATTGTTTCATTTTTTTATTTTTTTAACTATCAGCGTTTTTGATTGAATTTCATTGAAAATGTATTAAAATATACAAGTATCATACCGTTGGCAGTAAAGCGAAAAGTCTTCGGCAGCCGTGACGACCAGCCAGGCCGTTTAAACGACGAACCGGACTTTAGAGGACTGATTGAAGCCTCGTGTTAATACACTTCAGAATTTTTTAAGAAAACTGTAAGATTTGATAATCGGGCAGAGTCTAATATTAGAGAAGGCTTATTTCGTATCCCAAGGAGGGAAGTCTCGTTCCAGGGAGGGGCGTAAGACAAGTGAGCAGCGTTCCGTATTAAATGATTCGGATATTTGAAAGGGAAGAGAGATGAAAAGTGCTTACAGGGTAATATTGATTGGTCTGGCAGTGCTTGGGGCTGTCTATGCAAGCACAGGACCAGAGAAGAAGACCGAGGAGATAGAGAAGAAGACCAAGGAGGTATGGCACGAGCCGGTTGACCCCTGCAAATTTCCTGAGATTCTGGAAGAGGAGGTACAATACAAGCCGATTGACATCTGCAAGTTTCCTGTGTCTATGGAAGTGGGTAATTATGTACAGCTCAAGGAGTGTCACAAGCGCGAGATTAAGCTGGTACAGGTAGATTGTGAAAGTATCGGAAAAAACCATCATGACTTCCCGTGTTATAAAGGCAGCGAAGTTTTTGAGGTAAGAGCCAACTTTCCGGCAATATTCAATGCCACGATAGACAGGAGCGGCGGAGATGAGGAGATACTGGAAGAAGTTAATCTTTACTGGGAGAATTGTGTTAATACAATCCAGGGCTGCATTGGCTGGGAAGAATTGACACTTTGTCTCGAGGCCTGGGGTGTTGATTTATTGAAGTATCCCGTTGGTACAGTTAAAGTTGGCGAGATTACGATAGGCGTAAGACCCCCCGATGATCCCAATGACACACAATTAGAAGAATAAGCTACTGTTTTTTTTCGGTTTTTATTCGAAGACGGGCCAGCAGTGTGTCGATGCCGATATTCGTAAAATGAGTTTCCTGTTTCAGGAGTATTCGTCACGGGCCTTGGGCCCGTGAAAACACGGCCAAGATGGCCATGCCACAGATCAGAACCAACATTTGCAAAACGAGTCTTGCTGCTATGGCCGGTTCCACCGTTCTATTCTTTCGCTGATTCGGTCCCAGTTCCAGCTTCCGGGGTCGGGATAGTCCATATTGGCGCGGAGTTGATCGATTGTGGGTGTTTCGGAGGGCACGCCGCCAGCGGGGACATCGAGGCCGACAATCCAGACCAGGCCGTTCAGGACTATCTTTCGGAAGTCATCGTGCGCCCAGTTAATCTGGTAGTGGCCGCCCGTGAAGCCGAAGCCACGGCCTCCGCCCGGCCGCTCGTAAACCCAGCCGAGGTGCTCCGGCATTCCCATCCGCGCGCGAACATGCGGGTTGGCACTGTGAGCATCATTTCCTTTTCTTCGGGTGCTGTCCGGGGGGATAGCGGTCAGTACCGGCGTAACATTCTTCATATTCTCCACGAAACGCATGTGATAGTACCATTCGTCACGGATAGAAAAGGGCTTCACACCCCTGGTGACAGGGTGCCGGGGAAAATCAGTGAATTCAGCTTCGAATGTCGGGTTGACGGACCAGAAAGTTTCAAAATAGCCACCAACCCAGTCGAGTGCGTAGTTGCCGGGTTTTCCCTTCGGTAGCTCGACGGCGTAGTGGATGAAGGAGATACCAACGTCGTTTTTCGCAAGCTTGTCCAGATGCTCAAGATGCCGCATGGCAACGTGTCCCCCGCCGCCGTCACAGTAAATTGCAATGGCATCGACATTATCGAAGGCGGTGGGGTCTTTTGGCCAGCCGTTCAGATATGCCGCTGCATAAACTCCGGGCATATTATCGTTAAGTAATTTTGCCAGCAATAAGCAGCCGGCATTGTGCTCGTGGTAACCATAACCGTGGCTGCGCGGGCCAGCTATCAGGACTATCTTTTTCTTTTGAGACATCTTCAATCTTTTAAGATAAATATCTTTGAACTGGACTGTCATCGGCGGCCCGGAGTGCAATTGCAGCGCCAGCACACCTGAAAGCTCCCGCTGTTTGCCGTCGTTATCAATAACCGCAGCAGTAACTTTACCGTTGAGCTTAAGAATGATACTGCCGCCGGCGGCGATGATGTGGTAGTCGTTCCAGTCATCCTTTTTGATATTATTCATGAGGGCATCCGAATCACCAAGGGGGCTGTGGGTCATCTTGCCGTCGGAGCCGATAACGGTTTTTTGGCCGCGCTGGGCAAGCATTCCCCGACCCCGCTCGTCGTAAAGCGCGCCGGCATATCTGCCCGCCAGGTCGATGTCCGCCTGATAGCCGACGGCGTGGCCATCTTCTTCGACCCTGCTGCGAATCTGAATGCCGGAGTTGGCCGCCTGCGTTCCACTCATGCGGTATTTAAGCTTAAGCTCGAAATCATCAAGCTCGCCCAATTGCCAGACAAGAAATTGATTTGTTTTCACCGGGTTCTGCCGCGTAGAGCGAGCGGTGATTGCGCCATTGGCGACCGAGAAGCAGCTCATATTCGGCGATTTCCAGCCGTCGAGCGTTTTGCCGTTGAAAATCGGCTTAAAGCCGGCTTCTTCAGCAAAAACATCGCTTCCAACAAACACTAAAAGTCCAAACAATACAATCCAAACAAGCTTAAAATGATTCAAACACATAATAGTACCTCCTTTGTAAATGTCAGTAATCCCACCTCATACCAAAAAGGCATAATGAGAGCCAATATAAACAAATTAAATACGCCGGGGCGTTTTAGCCTGCGGCTTTCCAATGTTCCTGGATAAACTGCAAACCTTCGGTATAAACCTGCTCAGGGTCGGGGAAGAAATCCCTCCAGACACGTGTGGCGGCGGCCAGGTCCGGCAGTGCGCGTCCGAAGGCCTCAATGACCAGCCATCGGTCATAACCGCCCGAGCGGAGCGCCTTGAAAGTGCCGGGCCAGTCTATATGGCCTTTGCCGGGTGTGCCGCGGTCGTTTTCGCTTATGTGTACGTGATTAATCACATCAATATGCTGACTGATGCAGCCGACAGGGTCCTTCTCTTCGATGTTCGCATGGAAAGTATCGAACAGAACGCCGCAATTGGGATGGTCAACGCGCTTTACATAATCGGCGGCGTCAGCCATTGTATTGAGAAAATAACACTCAAAGCGATTAAGAAATTCCACCGCCAGTGCTACATTGGATTTGGCGGCAAGCTCAGCAGAATTGTGATGAACCTCAGCGGCCCGCTGCTTTTCCTCTTGGGTCGGGGGCCGGCCTGTGAAAACGCCCAACGGCTGATATAAAGGCCCGCATAACACCTCGGAATCCAAGGCCGCCGAGCAATCAATCGCCCACTTGAGGTGTTGAGAAGCTCCCTGGCGGTGCTTTGGGTCGGGACTAACAGGATTGTGCTCTTCATCGGGGATGACCGACACGGACGTACAGGCCAGTCCATTATCTTTAATCGCTTTACCTACCTTTTCAAAATGTTCGGGCCGGCCCTCGAAAAGGGGAATCTCGACTCCGTCATAACCGACTTTCCTGATTGCTTCCAGAAGTGGAAAAGCCTCTTCAGTAACGTGAGTAGTCCACAACAACATATTAAATCCGACTTTCATTGCAAGTTTCTCCTTTTAGTTACAATTATTATCATTCTATATGCTTCAACAGCAAATTTCTAATCCGCCTGCCTTCACCGGCTATAGTGCTATCCTTCAATCGGGATATTCAACTCTTTGAGTGTATTGCGCATCCATTTCAGTGACTGCTCTATCATTGGGCCGCCCTGGCCTTCACATTCCATACTCAGGACACCGTTATAGCCGTGGTCCCGCAAAAGCTTCAGGCACCGGCGAATATTCCCGGCGTTAACACCCTGGCCCAATGAGCAGTGGCTGACAGCAATACCGGTTTGCTCACCCCGAACCGAAGCAGCCAACGATTCGGACACGTCCTTGATATGCACATGGCTAAGACGAGAAGTAAACCGCTTTAGAAACTCCGCCGGTTCCTGACCGGCTATAAAGGTATTGCCCGTGTCCATATTCATTTGCAGATAAGGGCTGTCACAGAAATTCAGCATTCTTTCCATCATTTGGGGTTTGGTGGTGAAGTATCCGTGCGGCTCTATGTTGACGGTAATCTTGTGCGCTTCGGCCACCTCGATAATCTGTTCGTAGCTGCGTTTCATCATATCCATAGCTTCGCCGTCGGTAAGGCCTTCGGGCTTTTTCATACCATCGGTGGTGTCGACGCATGGACAGCCAATCAGGTTCGCCCACTGGATGGCCTTCAAGACATAGGGCACACCGCGCAGGGGGCCGTCCTTTCCCGACAATGGATATGCCGCATCGACCTGCGAGAATTGCACGCCGTAGCTTTCCATCTTTCGCCGAAGCAGTAAGGGGTCCTCGTACAGAGCCACGTGGGGCTGGTATCCAAGGCCGTGTATCCAACTGACTCCGTCAATGAGGCCGCATTCGATATATTGCACTTTGTTGCGCTGAGCCCACTGAAGGCAGGCCTCAAAGCTGAAATACGAACTGTTAAAAGCGTCCGTATGAAATCCTATTTTCATCGCTCATCTGTCCCTATAAAAAAGTTTAGAATCTTCTTTGTAATCTATCAGTTCAAGTTTGCCGGTACCGGCGCCAGTCCTGCCGCCCAGGCACAACCCCGCCGTAAAAGCTCGGCGGCAGGCGGATTCTTAATCGCCTTTACGTCATGGCCCAAAGCACAATGAAATACCCGGCCCCTGCCGTATTTGAAAACAAATGCCATCGGGTAGTCCTTGCCGTCAACCTTCGAGCGTGCGGTCGCAAGCATGTCAACCGGTCTGTCGCCGGCAAGGCACGTATACAGCTCATCTTCTGTCCGGAAAGAATCCAAACCCCGTGTAATGGGATGAGACTTATTGACAATGTCAACCGTGAAAGGCCCCCGGGGGTCGTGCGCCCTCATGTCAGGGTCCCACGCACGACCGGCAAGATTAGCGAACTCTGTCCAGCCCTGGAAAGCACCGCAGCCAAAATGGAGTACGAACAGTCCTTTGCCATCATTTACGAACTGCTGAAGATTTGCCCTGGCCTTGGGACCCGGATCGGGCTTTTCCCAGTTCATAAAGTGTATAACTATTATGTCATAGTCGTACACCTTGTCGGTTCCCAGGTACTCCGGCTGCTCTACTACATCCACCACCAAACGTTTATCTTCCATGAGGACATCGGCCAGTGCCGGAGCCGTTTGACGCCAGTTGTGAGCAGGATGGTCGATACCGGTTACTATAAGCACTTTTTTGGTTTGCGCTTCTCTGTCTTGAACCGAAGCTGTCGGAGCCGAACTGCAACCAGCTATGAAAATGACCAATACTCCTATTAAAGAGATGTACTTCATAACTGCTCTCCTATAGAAGAAAAAGTGAATGCCCCGTTTCCATGCCCGATGAATTGCGAAGAAGACATCTACGCATCGAAGCCGGATTCTTTGTAGTTATTAAACCCTTTACCGGCTTTGGGGCAATAAAACACCTGTTTATTACCAGGCAATATAACAATCCCTGTTATCATCTGTCAAATCTTATTTTAGGCGCTACTATGGCTCATCCTGAAAATGGGTAGGTGCATTCGGCTTTCGGACGACCGAGAAAAATCGTTCGGGGCCCCAGAGGCACAAATTTCCCCCCAGGCAGCCCAAATTTGAGCCTCTGCCCAAACGATTTTTTTCTCCAAGCCACTCCAAGGACCTGTTCTACCAAATTCACCTACTCATTATCCGGATGAAGCACTATTATTACCTTTCATTTGTGAGAGAGGGTGTTGCATTTGTTATTTTGAAGTGGTACAAGAACAACTGTCGGCCACAAATTGATAAATATAATAGCTGGTATTAACAGTAAAACCATATAATAACTTGTTAGGTGCATACAAATAGGAGGCTATCTGTTAATGGAAGAGAACGACAAATTCGAAGCACTAAAGTACTTATCAGAAACACATCGATCACTTCACAATAAGCGTCAACAATACGAATGGAAGATTATATTCGCTGTGATAACGTTCTTTGTTACAACTGTAGGCGCTGTATATTCACGCAAGGTTTCTCTGCCGGAAACGGGACCGATAAAGTTTATTGTATGGATTGTTTATTTATCTTTTGGTATCGCTACTGTTTGCTTTCTACGATCCATCCATACTGCCAATGGTCGGAATAAGTCTTTTGCTGAAAGTGTCGAAAAGCAAATCATACAATTGGTGAATAATAAAACGGTCTCAGATGTATCTTTTTCTATGAGAGGTTTTCGCAAAACATATTGGGCCTTTTATTGGCAGGCCTCGCTGACTATTCTTCTCGCTATAGCCGCCGCGGCTATGCTGACATTTTCTTAGCCTATGGCGTTGAATGATAAAACGTCTGCTAATGACGCAGTGATACCTAGCCATAGCATCCAGGGGGACGCGGCTACGCCGCGCCGCTGATGCTTGGTTTGCACATGGTTTTTGAGTTTTTATAGGAGAATTGGTCATAACAGATATGCTTAACCTTCAACTTGGCATTAGCCTTTCCCTCGAAACAACAATCTATTGCATATTTCACCGTCGTGTGGTATAAGGACAAACGTGAGCATAAAGTAACAGATAGTCAGAGGTTATTAATCAGTAATATGGAAACAACAGAATTAAAATCAGCGATATCAGATTTGTCGGCCCGGATAGAAAAAATCCGGGACTGGCTTTGACTTGTCCAACAAAAAAACACAACTGCACAAGCTGGAAGACCAGATGTCTCAAGCCGGCTTCTGGGACAATCCGGAGGAAGCCCAGTCTGTGGTTTCGCAACTGAGTATGCTGAAATCTCTCATTGAGCCTGTTGAAGAAATTCAGCGCGAGGCAAAGGACGTTAGCGAACTGTTCGAATTAGCCACCGATGAATCAGATGAGGATGAACTGATACAACTGGAAGATGACCTTAGTACACTTGTCAAAAGGTGCGAACAGATAGAATTAACGGGGCTGTTATCCAGAGACGAAGACATGAAAAACTGCTTCTTCAGCATTCACGCCGGGGCGGGAGGAACGGAGAGCTGCGACTGGGCAAACATGCTGCTTAGAATGTATACGCGATATTTCGAGGCACACAAATACAAATTCCAGGAGCTGGACATTACTGCCGGAGAAGAAACCGGAATTCGGTCGATAACACTGCGAGTCAGCGGTCCTTTTGCATTCGGCAAGCTCTCATGTGAGATCGGCGTGCACCGGCTGGTAAGAATAAGTCCGTTTGACTCGCAGAAAAGACGCCATACAAGTTTTGCAGCGGTAGATTGTATTCCGGAATTCGATGAGGACATCGATATTGAAATAAACGAAGATGACATTCGAATCGATTTCTACCGGGCCAGCGGCGCCGGCGGACAGCATGTGAATAAGACCAGCTCGGCGGTACGGATCACACACGAGCCAACCGGTATCGTCGTTCAGTGCCAGAACGAAAGAAGCCAGCATAAGAACAGGGCCCAGGCGTTAAAAGTGCTTAAAGCCAGACTGTATATGCTCGAAGAGCAAAAGCGCGACGCGGAGGTCGCCAAACTTTACGGTACTAAGGGCGAAATCGCATGGGGAAGCCAGATACGAAGTTATGTTATGCAGCCCTACCAAATGGTCAAGGACCATCGAACCGACTACCAGAGAGGTAACGTAGAGGCGATATTAGACGGAGAGCTGGACGGATTTATCGAAAGCTTTCTGCGGCATCGAGCCAAGAACAAACAAAAGTAAATAAGGAAAAGGTCGGAAAAAATGAAAGATATTATAGACGTAGAATTAAAAACACGGACGGTTGACATAAGTAAATGCAAAACGGACATGCTTGCAGTGGGTTTGTTTTCAGACGCCAAAGGGCTCGATAAATTAAATGCACAACTGAACAGTAAGCTCGACGGAGCTATCGAGCGGCTGATTAAATTAGGGGATTTCAAGGCAAAAGAGGGCACCAGTACAATCGTTTACGGCAACGACGGCATAAGCGCCAAAAGGATTATGCTGGTCGGCTTGGGTGAAAAGAAAAAATCAAGACTCGACACGATTCGCAAAGCGGCATCCAACGCGGCAAAAAAATCGGTGGAAATGAAAATAGAAACAATCAGCCTGGCGCTGCATAAGGCATTCGGCGGACGATTCGATTTATCTGCAATGGGCAGGGCTGCAGCAGAAGGGGCATATTTCGGCAGCTATCGCTACGATGAATTTGTTACCGAGAGCGAAAACGGACGTGCGGATTCTCTCAAGGTTGAGGTAATTGATTCCGATTCGGCAAAAACAAGGGCATTAAATAGAGGTTTTTTGAGCGGAATTGCTATCGGCAAGGCGCAAAGCTATGCACGAACATTGGCAAACCGGCCGGCCAATGTCATAAGCCCTCCTGAGCTGGCAGCGGCTGCAAAAGAGCTTGGTCGCAGTTCGAAAAACCTGAACTGTACCGTTTTCGATGAAAAACAGATGGCCGCAAAGGGTATGGGCGGGGTGCTCGCAGTCGGCTCAGGCTCGCAAAACAAACCGAGATTTATTATTTTGAAATACAATCCCGACTCCAAATCCGCAAGCCGTCTGCCGACAATCGGTTTGGTGGGCAAAGCGATAACTTTCGATTCCGGGGGGATAAGCATTAAACCGGCCGCCAATATGGAACAGATGAAATTAGATAAAAGCGGCGGTATCGCAGTGTTGGCCACAATGAAGGCCTTGGCGGAGTTGAAACTGCCTGTCAACGTTTACGGTATAATCCCGTCGGCGGAAAACCTGCCGAGCGGATCGAGTTATCGACCCGGTGACATTATTACAACCTACAGCGGCAAAACCGTGGAGGTGCAAAATACCGACGCCGAAGGCAGAATGATACTTTGCGACGGTCTTAGCTATGCCGTGAAACAAAAATGCGACATTGTAATTGACGTAGCAACCTTAACAGGCGCCTGTATGGTTGCCCTTGGAAAATATAAGGCCGGGTTGATGGGCAACAATAACAACCTGATAAAGCAGCTTCAAAAGGCCTCTGAGGACAGTGGTGAAAAGGTATGGCACATGCCAAGCGGCGAGGAGTACGCAAAAGAAATGAAGAGCAAGATAACCGACCTGAAGAATATCGGCAGCAAATGGGGAGGGGCCTGCACGGCGGCGGCCTTTTTGAGACAATTTGTCGGCGAGACAAAATGGGCACACCTGGATATTGCAGGGATGGACATATTCAGCACGCCTAATGAATATACATCGGAAGGCTCAACGGGATTCGGTGTGCGGCTGCTTACTACTTATCTTATGAATCTAACATCAAAGAAAACCTGATAAAAAGCAGGTAGAGCCAAGACACAAATTGGATAAAAGTCGATTAAAACCTATTTATGAGTCAAAGAAATGACCAAAAAAAGCAAGACCATAGATACCGAGAGAATCATAAAAGCGGTTAAGGAAATACTCATAGCGGTCGGTGAAGATACCGAACGCGAGGGATTAAAGAAAACACCGGAACGGGTGGCGCGGATGTACACGGAACTTTTAGGCGGGATGCATGAGGACGCCAAAAAGCACCTTCGAAGCACCTTTACCGAAAACTACGACGAAATCGTTCTGCTGCGCGACATTCCATTTTACAGTATATGCGAGCATCATCTAATGCCTTTTATCGGCTCAGCCCATATCGCTTATTTGCCCACGGGGGCGGTTCTGGGTGTAAGCAAATTAGCCCGTATCGTGGACTGTTTTGCGCGGCGGCTCCAGACCCAGGAAAGGCTAACTTTCCAGATAGCCGATTTTTTAATGGAAAGTTTAAAGTCACAGGGGGTCGCCGTTATACTCGAAGCTTCACATAGCTGTATGACCATTCGAGGTATAAAAAAGCCCGGCTCAGTAATGGTAACATCGGCGCTTCGCGGGCTGTTCAGGAGGGACCCGAAAAGCCGAAATGAAGTCTTAAGCCTGATGCATAACAGCAACAAGTAAGGGATTTTCTTTATGCATAAGCTTACCAGGCAGGTGCGGTTTTCCATTAATCCTTTTTTAGCCGAGAAACATGAAGGATACAACTCATATGCATCCAAACCAGCCGGGGACGGACTTGCAATATTCCTGGAATTATCAGTCGAAGTAATCGGTGAGGTTGAACCGGCCACTGGATTTGTCGTTAATGTAGCTGATATTGACAACAACGTTCGTGAATTTGCCATACCGGTTTTCGCCGGGCAAATACAACAGGATTTTCGACGGGCACAACACATCGGGTTTTTCGCATTGGCTGAACTTCTAAAATCAGCCTGGAACAAATTAGCCGACAAATTCGGGACGGCACGATTAAGTAAATTGAGCCTTAAGCTGAATCCTTTCAGGAAAATAGCTATAGATTTGAAAGATTTGGAGATGATTTATTTTAGTGAGAAATTCGAATTTGCAGCGATGCATAAACTCTGGAACGATGATTTTTCCGAGAAGCGTAATCTCGATGTTTTCGGTAAGTGCGCAAATCCGGCCGGACACGGCCACAACTACATTGTCGAGGTTACGATAAAGACACCGACAAATAAAAACGACTTCCATATCTGCGACTTTGAAAAAACAGTGGAAACTGAGCTGATAAAACTCGTTGACCACAGGAATTTAAACGCCGATGTTAGCCATTTCAGCAAAATCATTCCCACAGTTGAGAATATTACGGTTTTTGCATGGAACAAACTCTCATGCAAATTCGGTCGGGCGGCCCTGCATTGCGTTAGCGTCTGGGAAACCGACAAAACATATTGCTCGTACTACGGCCCGGATAAAAGCGAATAAAATAAATCCGAAACATTGGGAGTATTATTTACCCTGCAATCCATAAATTTTGACTGTCGTGTGTTGACATATATGGCCTAACGTCATATAATATCTTCATCCAAGCCGTTAAAACGCTGAGTAAACGGAACACAACACTGCTTTTATACATCTTGTTAATCTGAAAGTTTAAAGGCTTCTGCAAAATTGAAGTTAGGCATGCTTTTGAAAAGAAAAAATCTCTTCTTTTATTTTTTCTTTCCAAAAACAATCTGTGTAAAGTTTTACTTGATATTATGTTACAAAACGGCACCCAATTATTTTTAGAAAATCGCGAAAGAAGATTTTCTAAAATAATATATGCCTAACTTCAATTTTGCAGAAATCATTGAAAGTAAATATAAAGGAGGCGCCGCTCAGATTAAGTTTTTTTTAATCCTTTTAAGTCATTTTTTACCGGAAAGAAGGGATAGCAATGAAAACAAGAGCTTTTACACTAATCGAGCTGCTGGTGGTTATCGCGATTATAGCAATCCTTATGGCAATTCTGATGCCTGCTTTACAGCGGGTGAAAAATCAGGCCAAAGGTACCGTATGTGTTCAGAATTTACGCACCATGACAATGGCCTGGATTATGTATAAAGACGACAACGACGATGAACTGGTGAAGGGCACAACTGGTGAAGCCAATGGCAGCTGGGTATTAAATCCTTCCGGCAACATGATTGAGGACAAGAAGGAAGCCTTAAGAAACGGTGCACTTTTTCCATACGTCAGCAACACTGTTGACGTATATAGCTGCCCTGCCGATGAGAGGCAGAAAAATCCTGAGATATATGCTTTTCGCAGTTACTCTATTGCAGGCGGGATGAATGGAGTAAATCCGGCGGGCGCCTGGGAGATTATTCCTCACATAAAATATTCCGAAATAAAAAGACCCTCCAGCAAATATGTCTTTGTGGAAGAAGCCGACCCACGAGGATATAACAATGGTTCCTGGGTTATGAATCCTAAGTCACAAGGATGGGTGGATCCATTCGCAATCTGGCACAGCAGGTCACAAAGCACATTGGGATGGGCAGACGGGAGCGCGGAAATGCACCGATGGCTGAGTAAAAGTGTAATCGACTGGTGCAAACAGGCCTGTGATGTAACAGCGGCCCGTAATTTCAGTTTTTATATGCCCCGCGCCGACGATGACGTAGAAGACTTCACATTTATGCTGAATGGCTATGCGTATAGAAGATTTCAATAGAACCGACTCCCCTGTCAAACAAAACAACATTGTAAGGTGAGCCGGGATATTATTAGATTATTCATAACGAATTTATCGGTCGTTAAAAGATAAAGTTTTAACATAAAATCGTCCATCCGACATCCCTTTGAATTCCTTAATACCTTCCCCAAGGACACTTATGGCGGACATGCCCTCATTAAAGCTATGTTCTTTATTTGCCGATACTTATGGTATTAGAAGGCTATTGGTCAACCCGCTCCAATCAGACTCTACAACCAATACATAAGGCGCGGCTAAGACTATAAGAAAATGGTTTCCACAGAAAATTCAGGTATGACAGTGAGGCTGTATTCGTTTATCAGCGCAGCCGACGGGGACGGAGTCCAACCAAATTGACCATCGATTATGATTTGTTGAAACGCTTCGACGTCATCAATGTTAAAACGATTCACTTTATTATTTTTATTAGTCTTTAACTGCAATCCGGTTATTGCCGGACAAAACCTGGCACTGCGCAAGAGTTATACACTCTCACCGAAGCCCAATTATTATTTGTGCACCGATAAATCCGATTCGATTCAACTCACGGACGGCAGAACTTCCGGCAGTCGATGGACAAAAAAGAGCACCGTTGGCTGGCTGAGTGCTGAACCGACTGTGGAAATTGTAATAGATCTCGGCAAGAAGTCCGCCGTTAATGAAGTACGAATTCACACTGTCGGGGGGGGCTTTGCAGAAGTAGAGTTTCCTGAGTTTGTTGCCGTGTTGGTGAGTGATAATGGCCGGGAGTTTGGATTTGCCGGGCTTCTAAGCAGTAAAAATTTGGTAAATGTAAGAGCGCGCGGCTATCGTGGAGCCTCGCGCACAATGAGTATTGGAAACATAAACGCATCGGGACGATACGTCAAAGTGGTAATCAGGCCAAATTGGCGTTATGTGTTTCTCGATGAAGTAGAGGTATTCGGTGATTCGCTTTCGGCCATAAACAATATAAAATTAAGGAGTAATCTCGAAGTATTCAGGTCATCTGAAGAGCTATTAAGTAAAGTCGCGGCTTATTTACATTTGAGCGAAAAGGTTGATACCACTCTCAATACCGCCAAAGATAGTCGCCCGTACCTGCCCGGCCGGCTCAGAGAAAAAATCCTCTCTGAGCTTGAAAACCATGCCCGGAAAACAGATGCATCAACAAACAGTTTATATTCAGCCGATGAGCTGCTTGACATAAAGGGGCGGACAGGTAAAGCCCGGGCCGTAATATATAAGGCGGTGCATGAAAAACCATTCGTTTGCCTGCCGGCAAATCCGATGGAGATGGTATTTGAAAAAAAGATGGTCCTTCGCGAAAGCACCAAAGAGATAAACATTCAAATGTGGCAGAACGAATACGAGCCGGCTGCATTTAATATCATAAACTGCACTGATGAAACGATGAAAATGGGTGTTTCCATTTCGCCATTACTCGGTCCGGCCGGTGGGAAAATCGACAGCAAAAAAGTGTTCACGGTCAGAAGAGGGGTATATGTTAAAGGCAGTACCGTCGGCTCAATAGCAGATGCCCTTGTCTTACATACAAAGCCCTTTAATTTACAGCCTGGCGAGCTGAGGCAAATATGGCTTACGATATATAATCCGACGTTAACGGCCGGTATATATAAGGGCCAGGTCGGGGTTTGGGCAAAAGGCGAAAAAACCAAAAACCTGCCCATAGAAACCATACCGGTTACTATAGAGGTTCAAAAACACAAATTTCCCGAGAATCTTGCCCTTCATACCTGCAACTGGGCCTATTATCAAGTCGCATCTTCGGTCGAGATGGCCGAAGACCTTCGTAAACATCATATTAACGTTTATACTATCCCTCCACAGGACCTGCCTTTTCTTCGATTTTCATCGGACCGGCCCGGCGTTATCAGAAAACCAAATTTTACAAAATTAGACGACGCCCTTCGGCATCATAATTATGCCGGGACATACCTGCTTTGTTTAGACTTCAACAGCAACAAGAAAGACCATGGACGGTTCGGGAAAGTCAAATGGATGACTCCGGGATGGAAGGCCATTTTTTCGCAATGGCTCAAAAACATAGTAAAGCATCTCAACAATGCCGGCGTCGGCTATTATAAATTCGCGTTGTATCCGTTCGATGAGAGCCTGTGTGATGACTTTTATAAACTGGCACAACTAATCAAAGACACGGACTCCAACATAAGGATTTACGCCAATTCCTTCGGTAAAGGTCCCAAAGAATTTATGCGATTCAAGGAGCTTGTAGATATATGGTGTCTTCAGGACAGCCACTGCGAACGATATCCTCAATGGCTGAAGCAGATAAAGGGCTACGGAAAACAGGTCTGGACTTACGAGTGCTTAAGGCCGATGAAAGCCAAAGATCCTTACTCGTATTTTCGCCTGATGCCGTGGCGCGCCTTTAAGCGAGGGCAAACGGGAGCGGGCTTCTGGATTTACTACTACGGACTTAATTTTAATACCGGCGCTGTCCCCTGGGACGACACGTTAAGGCCACGGGGTTTCTCGGGTGTTGTTTATGGCAGCCGGGGAAGTCCCCTGCCCGGGCCTGGTGAGAATATCATCCCGTCACGGCGATGGGAAGCGTGGCGGGAGGGCGTCGAGGACTATCAATACATTTTCGAAGTACAGAAAGCCATAGACCAGATTAGCATCGAAAACCCAAAGACAGCAAAACGTGCCCAACACTCCCTAAACGATACGGTCGATTACGTGTTGAGAAACACCGGCGATTGTAATGCTGTTTACCATGCCCGGAGAGAGCTTAACAATATCCTGCAGGAAATTAATAGCGAGAAGTATGCCGAGAAAAGATAATACAGAGCTCGAGGCTTTCATAAAAAGCAGTATTTATAGCAGCCCGCAATATATAAAGAGACTTAAATTCATATACTCGGCGGTATGTAAATATGCACAGTCGAAAAATAAGTCTTTCGAGGAGCTTGAAATCCTGGAGTTCGGGTGCGGCCCGGGGGGCATAACATTTCCGTTGGCTTCTCTCGGCTCTCAAATAACGGCTTTCGATATTGACCCATCGGCAGTTTCCGGCATCCTGGAGCGTGTTCAGAAAGAAAAGCTCAACAACATTATTATAAAGCAGGCGGACGGTCATAGTTTTGACGACAATAAGAGCTACGATTTGGTTATTGCAAGTGAGGTCCTTGAGCATGCGGTTAAATCCCACGAGTTCGTAAAAAGCATCAGGGCCCGGATTAAGAAGGGGGGCTGGCTTGTCGTCACAATTCCCAATGGTTACGGGCCATGGCAGCTTAAGAGAAGATTATCTATCATTACTTATCTTCGCAGGAATAATTGGCTGCGTCATATTTTGGGAAAACAGCCTTATTTTACAGGGCAAGACCACTGTCAATATTACAGCAAAAAAAGATTTCTCAAGATGCTGTGCGCCTTTTCATTCAGACTTAAGGACTTCGGCAAATCCGACTCCATATTAGCCATTTTTGAAACAAGACGGGGGCCACTCTTCGGTAAAGCAGACGTGCGTCTTGCAGGTATTTTGCCATGGTGGTTAGCAAGCGGCTGGTATTTTGTGTTCGAAGCAGAATAACAGGGCAGCTAATTTACCCCGGAGTTTTCAGGACGCAAAATATCGGCTGATCTGTCAGAAATAAAATTAGTATTATTCTCTGAAAAGGATAAACACCGTCAGATGTCATTACGAAAACGCATAATAATGAACGCCGGGTCAAACTGGGCGGGAATGCTGGTTGCCGCGGCGGTCGGGCTGGTGCTTTTCAGGACTATACGGCACAACCTTGGTGCGAGCTTCGGTGTGTGGGCTTTGCTTTCCACCGGACTGCGTTATCCTATGATTTTGGAAAGAGCGTTCTCACTGTCAACAAATCGTTTCGTAGCCTTTTATCGTGATAATATCGAGCAGATGAACCGGTTTGTTTCAGCCTCTTTCGGGATTCTCATTGTACTGGCTTTATTAACCATTGCTGCAGCAGTTTTGTTATCATTTTTCGTTTCTGACATATTTACGGCAATTACCTCCGAGTCGGCACGTGAGGCACAGATTACATGCATCCTGGTCGGCGTTACATTGGCATTTAAAATAGTGGAGGCAAGCTTCGGAGGAGCATTAAGGGGGTATCAGTACCATACACGATCTAATATTGTTGCAATCGCAGCTAATCTGTTTCGCCTGGTCTTAACTGTAGGGATACTTGCCCTTTGGGAAAGTATGATTGCTGTGCAGTTGGCATTCATAACGGCAGCGGCGGTGTCTGTACTGTTGATGTTTTCAGTTGCACGAAAATCGATCGAAGGTTTCAGAATCGTTGTCTCGAAGATCGGAAAGACCACGATTAGAGAACTCTTTCGACATACCGGCCATGCGACCGCCCGTTCGGGCAGCATGGTATTTATGTTCAGCACCTTGGTATTAATAGTCGGTAAAGTTGGCAGCGCCGAGGACGTGGAGGTTTATGCTATCGCCTCTCTGATTCCCAGCTTTATTCGCGGGTTTCTGGCCGGGACTCAAAATGTTTTCCTGCCGGTCATTACCAGTCTTAGCGCAGGCGGGCAAACAGAAAGAGTAAAAGCAGTTATCAAGAAAGGGACCCATATAAGCTCTGCTCTGGCTTGTGCTTTATTGATTTTGCTGTTTGTCTTCACCAGAGAAGTTCTGGCTATCTGGTTCGAGGATGCGGTTCCATCAGAAACGGTTATTGTGATGCGAGTGTTGATAATATCTGTTATCAGCCGGGGATTTTTCGGAATATGGTTACCTTCATTGGCAGGTATAGGACATCTGCGAGGGTTGACTATCGCGGCAATCACAACCGCAATAAGCGCTGTTATAATTGAGTTGATTTTATTGCAGGGTTTGGTTTCGGTCCCGATGGCACCGTCGATAGCACTGGTGGTTGTCCTGTGTGCGTATATGGGGCTTTGGCTGCCTCTTTACGGTCTGCGTAAATTAAGAATACACCCATACGAGTATCTCAAAGACAGCTTATCTCAACCTTTGGCGGCAAGTCTCGTTTCAATCACGGCACTGCGGGTACTGAGCAGCATTCTGCCGAGAGGCACCATTCACTGGTGCGTGATGCTTATACTGGCGGCCGTGGTCGTAACGGCGAGTTTCACGGCTATTTCGCTACGGAAAGAGATGGCTGATTTAATCGTCGCAGTAAGAAAAAAATACGAGAGCAAAAAGGAACATCGCATATGAAGGCCCTTGTTATTAATCAATGCTCTACGAATAAAGGTGACAGGGCCGTTCTGTTTTTTGTTCTCAGAGAGCTGGTGCGCAATGGCATCAACGAAGTTACGGTTTCTGCGAGTAATCCGGAATATTGGCAAGAGAGTCGGGACTTTCCGGAGACTGCCGTGCGGATTATCCCATGGGGATGGGACAATTCCCGAAAAAAAGACGCCGGCTTTTGCGGCAAAGTAATTCATCGAATAATGAAGGTAATACTCAAGCGGCGAATTAATTTTCCCCTGGTACGCAACGCTCTTATTGCAGGCAAACGTCCGTGGTATCTTCGCTTTTTGGTAAACAGGCAATTCGTGAAAGCAATCAGAGAAGCTGATATCGTCATCAGCACCGGAGGCCACCATATCACCACTATGTTCGTACCTGATGCGGTCACTCCGCAGATATTCGATATGGCGGCAGCTTTACTTTACGAAAAACCATTATTACTCTGGTCACAATCTATCGGCTCATTCAGATTCAAGTCGGCCAAAAGCAGATTGATGGTACAAAAAATACTTTCCGGCGCGGGTCAAATATTTATCCGCGACGAGGACTCGGCAGGACAAATAAAAGAAATGCAGGTTTCCTTAGAGCATGTATCAAAGACGTGCGAGTCCGTGTTCGGCCTGTGCGATATTGTTAAATCACGAACCAAGCCAGGTACCCGCCCGCCGGTTATGGGTATGTCCGTTTACGTGCACACACGGGCCAACCGACTCAAAGAGCACGAGAACAATCCTCGCTATTTCGCATCTCTGATTGACCATGCCATAGAGGCCAGATATAAAGTGCGTTTTTTTCCTATGGAGCTGCAGGGTACGGACCGTCGCTTTATTGAGAAAGTGATAAACAACGTCAATAAAAAAGGAAAGTGTGAAATTGTCGAAGGCTTTCCCGGAACCTCAGAGCATATCAATGCCGTATCTCAGTGCAGAATGTTCGTTGGGCATAAAACCCACTCACAAATTTTCTCCTTACTGGCCGGAACACCGCTGCTGGCGATTGCATACCACAAGAAAACCGAGGATTTTATGGCTCAATACGGGCTTGAAAAATATTGCATTACAGATGCGCAGATCAGCGCAGAAAAGCTGATCGAACTATTCGACAAAATCAATAATGACCTGGACCTTATCAACGAGAAACAGGAAACGACGGGCTCGGAAATGTGCAAGCAGGTCAAGGAAGATTTTGCAAGGATGATTGAGCAAGCCTGCAAATCAGAATAATACGAGGCAAAAACACGGGACGAAAAGTTAAAAATACTGATTTTCGACCTGTAATACAACTCTTCGATTTCCGATATTACCAAGTAAGCATACAAATAAATAAGAAGCAGGATTTAAGGTAAATTATGGCGACATTTATTGCAGTATTATGTGTGATTGCGATTGTTATATGTGTGCCTCTGGTGGTCTTGAAGCCAAAGTGGGTATTTTACATATTCCTGATATCCGTCGTGTTCCACAGTGTACTTGCCAGCTACATATATAGTGCGGGCAACCTCGGTATGCCCCGCACGTGGGCACCGGCAGACATCCTGGCGTGGCTGACATTGGCGGCGGCGCTATTTGTGCCCCGGCAGCGGCAGTATCCTTCCGGCGTTATTGGAAAATGCTTCGTTATCATAGCAATATTAACCGCAATTGCACTGATACAGGGACTGCTGATGTACACACAAACGGCCTTTACGCATTCGAGGGTGGCACACTTCGCAGCAGCAATGATATTCGGACTTCGGTATTTCACGAATTTTTCCCGCGTGAACGGTTTCTTAAGATTCTCTGTCTTTTTGCTGCTGGCGATGTTCGGCGTACATATTCTCGTAAGATTCGGTATTTTTACGCCTCGTGTGGCAGAAATCGAAATTTCAACACAACTGGGCGGCGAAAGAGGTACATATACTCTTGTCCCCCTGCTATACCTTTCGCTGGTAAGTATTGCAATAGGCAGACTTGTAAGCAAAGTCGGCTTGTCTGCTATATCCATCCTGATGATAATGGTCGGTATAGGCGGTATAATACTCAGCGAAACAAGGTCTATGTACGGGGCAATGGGCGTGCTTGGAATTGCATCGCTGCTGCTCATCAAGGGCAGATTCAGAACTATGCTCGCGTTCGGGATCGTAGGCATTCTCGCGTTCGGAGCAACCTCTGTGACAGGCTTCGATTTCCTGGAAAGATTCAGGGCGGGCTCGGCAAGAACGGGCAATGTCGAAATTCCCAAACCATTTCAAAAAGGTACGTGGAGAGCGCTGGAAAACGAGATAATAATTTCAAGCTACAAGCAGGAACCTTATTTCATCCTGACCGGTAGAGGTATCGGAGCACTGCATCCGGCGCCGGCGGGCAAATCGCCCCTGGTGGGCTTTTACCATTCAGAATATCTTGGCTGGCTGGACAGGAGCGGCTTGCTCGGATTGGCAACGGTTCTCATCCTGATATTCGCTATGCTTGTACGGAGCTTTGCTTTATCCAGGTGCGATATCCCATATATGCGATATTACGGTACGACGAGCTTTTTATTAATGCTGGCACTGACGGCCGACGGATTCTTCCACCCAATATTCTCGAATCCCCGCGGGGCACCGCTGCTGATATGCTTCGCAGCTATAATAGCCAACTGGCAGGACATCTATGCAAGCCTCTATCAGGAAGATGATATCCCTGAAGAAGAGGGCCTTGAGGAAGAAGAACCATACGCTGAGCTTACCTATGCACACAGCGATAATAATATCGAAGGTAATCCTGAATACTTTACCTATTAAAATCTTCCGCAAACAAAACTCTCAACAATGAAAACAAGAGCAAGCTTCCAAATTCGAAGACTTAATCCGCTCCAATTCCGGTTACAACGAGAAGGGAAATATTCGATATGCGCGTATTGATTGTAGCTGGTGCAAGCACAGGAGGATTATATACGTACACCGACGCCTTATGCAGTGGTTTGTGTCGAACCGGTGCAGATGTTACCGTACTTACAAATTCATTATGGGCGGACCTGCCGAGGCCATTCAAAGTCGAAAGACTTCTGTTTGAGCTCACGGATAAGAAAAAACAGTGGTCACAACTGCACTGGGCGGCAGACCGATTTTACCGAAGCCTGATTAACAGTTTGCGACGAAACCGGTTTGCCGTTCGCGGGCGTTTCGATGTAGTACATTTTCAGGGCGTGGGTACTCCGCTGCTGGACCAGTTTCTCTTAAAGCCCTTAGCACGGCAATTGCCTGTTGTACTTACCGTCCACGATGTCAAGCCTCATTATGAACGTTTTGTCAGCAGGGCTTCGTTCATAAAACGAAGCCTTCGAATACCCCGGCGTCTGATAGTCCATTATGAGGACGGCAAAAGACAACTGGCCGACCATTGGGGTATTTGCCCGGACCATATAGACGTTATACCCCACGGAATTATGCCTGTGCAAAATCCTCATGACCCGACTGATGCACGGAAAAAATTAAATCTGCCTCAAGACCGCCAGATAATATTGTTCTTCGGGGGAATTCGGCCAAATAAGGGGCTTGATATTCTTATAAAGGCATTGAAAATTGTTAAGTCGCATAACGGACGAGTTTTGCTGGTTATTGCCGGCGGCCTTCTCGGCAGATTCAGCTTCGAGTCATACTCCGATATGATAAGAAAGGCCGATTTATCTGAGCACGTGCAGAGCTTTATTCATTTTATCCCGGAAGAAGAAGTGGATTATTTCTTTGCAGCGTCCAATCTTGTGGTATTACCCTATTTGAAATTCGAAGCACAAAGCGGAGTATTACTTCGTGCCTACGCTCACAAAAAACCTGTGGTTGTCAGCAATGTCGGAGCGATGGGGGAGCTTGTGTCGTCAGATAGTATCGGATTGGCCGTCGAAGCCGGTGCTGTTGAGACATTGGCTCAGGCCGTCATAAATGCACTGGATGATCTCGATAAGTTTCAGTCTTGCTACGGCCCTGAGCTTGAAAGCAAATACAGTTGGGAACATATCGCCGAGCTGACTATGCGCAGCTATGAGGCCGCAATCGATATCAACTCTAAATGACTAATATAGCCTGACAATGAAAACAGCATACGTAGTTTCGAGTTTGAAAATCAGCATGACTTTTGTGGTCAACGAACTCGAAGCGCACGAAAAAGCCGGATGGCAGGTTCTGCCCTTGGTCAGTTGTAAACCGGGCCAGCTTGAGAATTTGTGGCACGTGCTTCCAGCCCGTGAAAACACGGCCAAGATGGCCGTGCCACAGATGGTCAAATGGAACAAAAGGTCTGTTCATCGTCCCGGCATTTTTATACAAATCAGGGCGACCTTAAGAGAAATTATCACACACCCGCTTCGTTTCGCAAAAGTCCTTTTTTGGCTGGCAGCTTTGCTTGCCCATAGCCCTCTCGAATTTGCAAAAGCACTGTACGAATTATCTGTTTGCTGCTGCTTTGCCGACAAGTGCAGACGTTTCGGAGCAGAGCATATACACGTTCATTTTGCCAGCCGGTCTCTAAGCCTGGGTTTGATGATGGGGATACTGACCGATTTACCGGTCTCCTGCACCGTCCATGCTTTTGACATATTTACAAGAAGCCCGGCCAGTCTGCAAATGCGATTAGCCGAATGCAAATTCATAGCCTCCGTATCTCAATTCAATATTGAATATCTGAGAAACACCTGCGGCAGCTCTGTTGCCGATTTGTGTCACGTTGTGCACTGCGGGATAGACACAGAAAAATTCAGGACTGCTGCCCGTCAACGGGAGCCCGGCAGAATAGTTTGTGTGTGCAGGCTCAGCCCGAAAAAGGGCCTGGATATTGCGATAAGGGCATGTGCTAAACTGAAGGACAACAACGTAAAATTCCTGTACGAAATTGCAGGAGATGGGCCGCAGCGCCGGGACATTGAGGATTTGATTGAACGGCTGCATTTGTCCGACAAAGTTAAGTTACTCGGAGCCAGGCCAAACGACCAACTAACAGAACTGCTTAGCCGAGCATCTGTCTTTCTTATGCCGTGTGTGAAAACTCCCGATGGGGACATGGACGGTATTCCCGTTGCGATGATGGAGGCAATGGCATGTAATGTCCCGGTTGTCTCAACCCGCATATCAGGTATTCCGGAACTGGTCGAAGATGGCATAACAGGCCGGCTGGCTCCGGAGAACAACGCCGACGCACTAGCACAAATCTTACAGGAGCTTCTGGGAGATACGGATAAAATCGAGCAGTATGGAAAAGCCGGACGTGAGCGTGTCCTGACAGATTTTAGTATATCTGAAAACGCAGCAAAGCTGAGGGAATTAATCAAAAGCTGATGCACATCCTTTATATCCATCAACATTTTGCCACACCTGAAGGCAGCACCGGCACACGTTCGTATGAATTCGCCCGCCGATGGGTAAAAGCAGGACACAAAGTCACTATGATAACCGGTTATTATGACATCGGCGGTTTGCAAGTGAACAAGGGACTTTACCGGAAACAGACCATAGAAGGAATAAACGTAGTTATTGTCGGGACCAAATACAGCAACAAGCAATCATACATACGCAGAATAATATCATTTCTGTCCTTTTGCCTTTTGAGCATTTACGCCGGCATCAGGGTCAAAGACGCGGATGTAATTTATGCATCCAGCACACCTTTGACCATCGGAATTCCCACCATGTTCATAAAATGGGTCAAGGGTATTCCATTTGTTTTCGAGGTGCGAGACCAGTGGCCTGAAATACCAATCGAGCTGGGTATTATAAAAAACAGGCTTCTAATCAAAATACTTTTACGACTCGAAAAAACCATTTACACAAGCTGCTCTTCCATAGTCGCCCTGTCGCCGGGACAGGCAGAGGGTATAAAAGAAGTATTGGCTGATGGTAGACCGATAGCTGTAATACCCAACAGTTGTGACATCAATGTATTCAGGCCGGACATTGACGGCTCAGCAGTTCGACAAAGAAGGGGCTGGGGGGATAAGCTTGTTCTTCTCCATACAGGCGCAATGGGCAAGGTCAACGGTCTGAAATTCGTTATCGAAGCGGCTGAACGTCTTAAAAACCAAAGTGATGTTACCTTTGCGTTAATAGGTGACGGAAATCAAAAGTCATCTCTGGAAAGCGAAGTTAAAAAACTCGGGTTACAAAACGTGGAAATTTTATCCTCCGTGCCGAAACGAGAGCTTTCCGAATTTTACGCCGCGGCTGATACAGGTCTTGTTATAATTGGTAATTACCCGATTATCGAGCACAATTCAGCCAATAAATTTTTTGACTCTTTGAGCGCGGGCAAGCCCGTTTTGATAAACTACTCCGGCTGGCAAAGGAAAATTCTTGAGGAAAACGAAGCAGGCTTTGGCTGTGATTTGTGCAATCTTGAACAATTCGTCGAAAAAGTGCTCTACCTGAATTCGCACAGGCAGCAGATAAAACAAATGGGACAAAACGCCCGCAGAGTTGCCGTTGAAAAATTTGACAGAGACCGGCTGGCAAAACAGGCACTGGAGATAATTTCTGCATTGAAAAAATGAATGAGACTCAAAGCCAGGCAGAATTTAAGAATCTCCAGGTTGAGTATGCCCATCAGGTCGCCGCTTTACATATTCGATGTATAAGCACCGGCTTTATCAGCTCTATGGGTATTGATTTTGTAACTTCCCTTTATGAAGCAATCGCTCAAAGTAAATCAAGCTTCGGTGTTGTTGCAGTCAGAGATGAGAAAGTGCTCGGATTCGCAGCGTTTACTACAAATATCAATGCACTTTATAAATCTATCGTTTGGAGAAAAGGACCGAAATTTGCACTACTGTTGGCAGGCCGTATATTTTCTTTGAAGCGGGTAAAAAGGATTTTCGAAACTCTGTTTTATCCTTCCAGGACAAAAAGAATGAACCTGCCTTCAGCAGAACTGCTTTCAATCGCTGTCACCGGCGAAGAACAGCGAAAGGGTCTGGCCGGTGAGTTAATTGAAATGGGATTCCGACATTGCCGCAAAACAGGTGTAGATAAAGTCAAGGTCCTAATCGGAGCAGATAACAAGGCGGGAAATAAATTATATCTCAAGTCCGGATTCGAGCCTGCCGGACAGATTATTAATCATAGCGTGCTCAGTAATATTTACATCGGCCGAACCAATCAGGTTTGAGTCGAAAATCATTACTCCCTGCGGATTGCGCCCCGAAGGCCTTCCATCTTCAGGTAGCCCTTTTTCCAAACCACAATCGCTGAAACAACAAATACGATTACGTACACAATCAGGGCATATCTGGTTTTTATCTGGCTCATAGCAAGGCCAATCAGGGCATACAGGGCAGCTAAGGCGTAGCAAACGGCAACGGTTTTCTTCAGCGGAATGCCCCTGTCAATCATCTGGTCGTATATATGTCCGCGGTCGGAAACAAACAATGGACGCTTATTTATGAATCGTCTGACAAGTGCAACAGCGGTATCGAGAATCGGCAGCCCAAAGACCACGACCGAGGCCATCCACCATCTTGGAATTTTCTCGGCGAATAAAATCATAAGAACCGCCACTACAAAGCCGAGCAGCATACTTCCGGCGTCTCCCATAAAAATTTTGGCCGGGTGGCGGTTAAACGGTAAAAATCCGCACACCGCGCCGAGCAGTCCCAAACATATAATTACGCGAACTGAATCACCGCCGACTTCGCTGAAACCCCATGTACCTAAATGAACCGCTAACAATAACATGGCACCTGTGATTATCACCGTAACACCTGCGCAAAGGCCGTCCAGACCGTCCAAAAGATTCAGCGAATTGCTCGCACCCAATACAAAGATAATCACAATCGGAATTCCCAAAATAACTTCAATGTTTTCCGGAATTCTTGCTCCTTGAAGTGAATAATATAGAGCCGGTCTTATGCCAACAAAAATTACAACAACAGCAGCGGCAACCTGGCCCAATATTTTCTGGCCGGGATTTATGTCGAATATGTCGTCGATGAGTCCGATAATGCATGCAATCGCCCCCCCAGCCAACACCGCCATCAACCATTTGATTGTCAGACGAAAATTCTCGGGCCCGAATGAGATGGCCGAAGTACGGTTGCTGATGCAATAAATACCTGTAAGTATGCCGACAGTCAGCCCTGCTAAAATGCCTACCCCACCAAGATAAGCAACGCTACTTTTGTGAGTCTTCACCAGTTTATCCGGCTTATCAACAATTCCAAGCTTCAGCGCGATATTTTTGCACAGCAAAGTGGCAACTAAGGCTGAAATAAACGAAAACACAGGCACAGGCCAGAACTGTAAAACCCAACTAAGGGGCCTTTCAGGGCCTATGAGTTTGTCTAATATCATGTCTATCCTCTATCTGAATATTTCCCGGACAGGGGAGCTTTTTGCAGGCCTTCCACAGTGTACAGAACGAAAACAAATCTGTCCAGACGAATCAGTGTGGTATTGACATGAGAGTTATATTCGGATAAACTGACGGCTACTCTGCGAAGTTGCTGCTGTTGAGCTCGCCGAAAAAGCGGCTGTCTTTTAATAATCACAGTGAGGTGGTATGAGCCTTTTTGATATTAGTAAACGTGTGCTTGATATTTTGATTGCCGTAGTCGCGATGGTTATTCTGTCTCCGGTATTGGTTGTGATATGGATAGCTATAAAGCTCAGCAGCGAAGGCCCTGTAATATTCAGGCAACAAAGGGCAGGAAGAAACAGAAGGCCGTTTGTTTTTTATAAATTCAGAACGATGAAACAGGACGCTGAGCCTTTCGGGCCAAGCCCGAAATCCGGCCGGGACCCGCGCTTGACGGAAGTCGGGAAGTTTCTGCGAGAATACTCACTCGACGAACTACCCCAGTTATTTAACGTATTAAAGGGGGATATGAGCATTGTCGGACCTCGACCGCTGTATATTTCGCAGATACCCGAATGGAACGAAAGGCAAAAAAAACGGCTGCTCGTCAAACCGGGCCTGACAGGTCTGGCACAAATAACGGGCAGGGGCGAGCTTACACGTGAAGAAAAACTCGATTTCGATGTAAAATATGTGGAAACCAGCTCCTTATTAACCGATATAAGAATAATACTGGCAACTATTGCCTATGTGTTCAAGCGGAAAAACATTTACGAAAAAAGCTACTCAGAAACCGAATACACCCGAGGCCAGAGCAAACATGGAACCTGAAATAAATATATTAAATTCAATATCCGTTACAAAAATGAAACACCTGACAAGAATAGAGCAGCTGGAGCAATTAAGCGAGGAGGAAAGAACCCGGCTAAAGAAAATTACTGAAATGTTTTCTTTTCGCAGCAACGATTATTACTTGTCGCTTATTAACTGGGACGACCCCGACGACCCGATCCGCAAAATTATTATCCCCCACTCGCACGAGCTTGAACAATGGGGCCGGCTCGACCCTTCAGATGAAGAAAGCTATACGATCATACCCGGGCTCGAGCATAAATACAATTCCACAGCGCTGCTTTTAATAAGCAACGTCTGCGAAGGCATCTGCAGGTACTGTTTCCGTAAGCGTGTTTTCATCGACACACAAAGTACATATCTTCGTGACGTGGCCGGGGCTATGCAATATATAACAGAGCATAAAGAGATAACAAACGTTCTATTGACCGGTGGAGATCCGTTTGTACTGAAGACTTCAAAACTCGATAATATTATCCGGCAGCTAAGAGAGATTGAGCACGTACAAATAATCCGCATAGGTACAAAGATGCCGGCCTTCAATCCGTATCGTATCATCGAAGATTCGGCATTGCTTGAAATGATAAGCAAGTACTCTACGGAGCAAAAAAAGATATACATAATGACCCACTTTGTTCATCCCCGTGAATTGACCGAGGTGGCCGTAAAATGCGTCAATCTGCTGCAAAAGGCCGGGGCATTACTGGCAAATCAGACGCCCCTTATAAAAGGCGTCAATTCCAGCCCGGATGTCCTGGCTGAACTGCTCGGGAAACTGTCTTTTGTTGGTGCGGCTCCTTATTATATTTTCCAGTGTCGTCCTGCGATCGGCAATAAAGCTTACACAGTTCCAATCGAAAAAGGCTATGAGATCGTAGAGCAAGCCAAATCCCTGGTATCAGGGCTTGCAAAGCGTGCACGCTATACAATGTCACATGCGACCGGAAAGATTGAAATCCTCGGCAAAACAAAAGAGTTCGTATATTTCAAATACCATCGGGCCGCTGATGACCGGGACAGCGGACGGTTTTTGGTCTTCAAAAGCAACCCAAATGCCTACTGGTTAGACGACTACGATGAAGTAGTTCGCGATTATCCGATTAATCTGCCATACAGGACCTACGGCCCGGAATGAATCCGCACTTGCCAACTCCAATTTACAACAATTGAGGGTGATAATAAAATATACTGAAAAATGGCCCATAGAACTGTGGTAATTACTTTGCTGATGTTAATGTGCTTTGGGACAGGATTCGCGTTAGAGCCCGACGAAATCCTCGTGATAGCCAACAGACAAATTTCTGCATCGCAGCGGATTGCAGAGTACTACTGCGAAAAACGGAATATACCGAAGAAGAATATCATCTACCTTGCTTTGGGGCACAATCCACGTGAGACAATCGGCAGGGACGAGTACGAACGTTCCCTTGCCTTGCCAATCAGAAGGCAGTTGCAGCGCAGGTTTCCCGGCGAAATCAGATGTTTGGTAACAACCTATGGCATACCCGTCAGGGCGGGCACGCAAGGGCCTTTGCCTGGGATGGGAGGTAAATTAAAAGAATTGAAGAGGCTTCTCAGCAAGGAAAAGCAAAGGCTTGAGCAACTGAAACAGGACCTGGAAACTGACCCCGGGCAGGTATCGATTCAGACAAAAGAAATCAATAAAAAAATCTCTCAGATGCAGCTCGAAATCGGCCGCATCAGCGGCAGAGAGACAACCGCATCGGTGGATAGTGAATTATCGATGGTTTTGTTTCAATCCTATGATTTGTATCGATGGCAACCGAATATGCTAAGAGGTCAAGTTCCGGGCTTAGGTTTCAAAACACTTATGGTTAGCCGGCTGGATGGGCCGGACTATAAAATTATTAAGGGCCTTATAGACAAAGCTCTAACTGCGGAAAAGACAGGATTAAAGGGTAACGCCTATATTGATTCACGGGGCATTGTCAAAAAGGACTTATACGGTCATTTTGACCAATCTTTGCGTGATTTGGGGGCGTTCATACGCTCGAACACGAAGATGCCAATCACAGCCGAACAAACTGGGCAGCTCTTTCAGCCCGGGAGCTGCCCGCAAACTGCTGTTTATTGCGGCTGGTACAGCCTGAGGAAATACGTGGATGCCTTTGATTTTGTTGATGGCGCCGTCGGATTTCATATCGCCAGCTTCGAGGCCCAAAAGCTGCACGACCCGAACAGCAGCACCTGGTGCGCTGCAATGCTGCGAGACGGAATCACCGCAACACTGGGTGCAGTAAATGAACCGTATCTTCACGCATTCCCTGAACCGAAAGCGTTCTTCGCAGAACTGTTCGAGGGCGGCTGCCTCGTTGAGGCATATTACCGAACAAAACCGTTCAATTCCTGGCAATTGGTTTTGATAGGCGACCCGCTATATAGACCTTTCAAAAACACTAAAGATTGAAACTTATGGTTGAACCGTGTCTTTTGTATCTTGAGTCTTGCAAGACAACTCTGCCAGGCAGGTTATAGCTACAACGGCTGCAACTGCAACAACAGAAATATGGATTGTTGCCGGAATCGGAAGATACCTGATTCATCAAAAATAAAGTTTAATCTGTGAAATCCGAAATTAAACATGTATAATATAAGCATATTATGAGTCGCCACTTCAAAACTTAACCTGGAGGACTAAGAAAATGAAACGTTTAACAATTCTTGGCATAATATTAATTTGTTTTGCAACCCTTTGTCTCGGTCAACGCAGAAGCCGGTTGCCACAAAAGATAGTTCGACTTACAAAGCCGAAACTAACAGGGACGGTCAGTTTCGAAGAGGCCCTGGCCAAACGGCGAAGTGTGCGCTTATTCTCCAATACACCGCTCGAATCCGAGCAGATTAGCCAATTAGCCTGGGCCGGCCAGGGCATAATAGAAAAACAAAGAGGTCTGCGAACAGCACCATCGGCCGGGGAGACTTACCCCATAGAGTTATATTTTGCCACCGAGGAGGGGCTATTTGTCTATCGACCTGCCGAGCATAGTCTGGAACAAACTTCAGACAAGGATGTCCGCGGAAGTTTAGCCACAGCCGCTTCAATGCAGGAGTTTGTGGCTATGGCCGGCTGTGATATTATTGTTGCAGGCTCTGTCAGAAAGCTTTCAACCCAGTTTCGCAATAAAGCCAGAACATTCATGCTGCTCGAAGCCGGGCACGTCGCTCAGAATATTCTCCTGCAGGCCGCCTGTCTGGATTTGGGCTCAGTACCAGTCGGCGGCTTTACCTCAGCAAAGCAAGTCAGCAGGGCATGCAGATTACCTCCAGGCTTCGAGGCGATTTATATAATTTGTGTAGGGCATACAATAGAGCAGGCCGCAGCAGAAGCATTGACAAACCAGGAGGGTAGAGGAGTAAAAAGGGCGGCTTTAATCGTTGCCAGCCAAAATTACCGAGATGAGGAGCTGTTTGAAACAAAAAGAGCACTGGACGCAGCGGGTGTTCAGTCAGTTATAGCAAGTACAAGAATTGGAATTATAAGAGGTACGCTTGGAGGTATAGCTGAGGCGAACATTCTGATAGGTCAATTGAGTATTGACAACTACGACGCAATAATCTTCATAGGAGGCATTGGAGCGGCTGAGTATGTCGCTAATCCTATTGCGTTGAATCTGGCTCGGGAGGCGGTGCGTAATAGAAAGATACTCGCGGCAATTGGCACAGCACCCACCATTCTGGCCAATGCCGGCGTGCTCACCGGTGTAAGAACAACGAGCCTTTTGACCGAACGTAGCACACTCGTATTAGCCGGTGCTTTATATACCGGTCTCGCTGTCGAGCAGGATAGATGGATAATTACCGGTATTGGTCCGGTAGCCGCACTTCAATTCGGCAGCACTGTTGCCGATGCCATAACCGGCAGATGATTTCGCATACTCAATCGCAGGCGAAAAACGGCTATTTTTCGGAGGAACCGTAACGGTTGGTGATTGGCAGCCTTCTGTCTTTTCCGAAAGCTTTCGGTGTAATTTTTACTCCCGGCGGCGATTGTCTTCTCTTGTATTCGTTGCAGTCAACCATACGAATTACACGCAGGACATCATCCCGGGACAGGCCCGATTCGATAAGCTGCTGTGCTGACTTGTCCTCTTCGACATAGCCCTTTAGGATTTTATCAAGTAAATCATAATCCGGCAGCGAATCACTGTCTTTCTGGTCGGGCTTTAATTCAGCACTGGGCGGCCGGGTAATTACATCAGCAGGGATAATTTGGCATTTGGATATTTTGTTTATGTGTTGAGCCAATTTATAGACCATTGTCTTGGGAACGTCTTTTATCACAGCGAAGCCCCCCGCCGTATCGCCATAAAGAGTCGCATAGCCGACAGCAGTCTCGCTTTTATTACCAGTTGTAAGTACCAGAGAGCCAAACTGATTACTTAGCGACATAAGAATACTGCCGCGGATTCTGGCCTGCAAATTCTCGTAAGCTATCCCCTCGCTTTTCCAGCCCCGGACGGTCTTTAACGCCTTATCGAATTGCTTAAGTATCGGCCCAATCGGAATAGTTAAAAAATCGATGCCCAGATTATCCGCCAGTTTCCTGGCATCCCCAATCGTTTCGGGACTGTTGAATTCCGAGGGCATTGTCAGGCCGATGACATTTTCGGCACCCAAAGCAGCGACAGCGATTGCCGCCGCGACCGAAGAGTCTATTCCTCCGCTCAGACCTATTAACACCCTTTTAAAACCATTTTTGCCGGTATAATCTTTCGTGCCGAGCACGAGTGCCTGATAGATTTCTTCAGCAAGGCTGGCCGGCTGTGGAGCAGAAGCCTGAAAGGGCTTAACCTGAATAGTCCCGTTGTTTGCAATAATAATATCAGCGATCAGTAAATCCTCGTCGAATGCCTTTGCTTTGGCTCTTATCCCGCCCGTCGAATCGGCGAACATACTTCGCCCATCGAAAATCAATTCATCCTGACCGCCCACAAGATTGCAATAAGCAACAGCGCTATTGAACTCTTTCGCGCATTGACTCACAACCTCCTGTCTTTCCCTAATCTTACCGACATGAAACGGCGAAGCTGAGATATTAAGAATTATCTGGATTTGCCCTTTATCCCTAAGGAAATTAACAAGCCACCCGACTTCCCAGATATCGGCACAGATAGTAACAGCAACGCTAAGGCCGCTTACATCGATTATCACGGGTTTAGAACCGGGCTGAAAATATCTCCGTTCGTCGAACACACCATAATTCGGAAGCTGGGCCTTTCGATAAATTTTGCATATCCGTCCGCCACACAATACAGCAGCGGAATTGTAGTTATTGTCCCGGTGGTTTTCGGCAAAACCGACTATTATGGTTTTATCAGGGCAATCGGCGGCAAGTTTTTCAAGGGCAGATGAGCAGTCTTTTAAAAAATGCTTCTTGTGCAGTAAATCTTCCGGCGGATAGCCGCAAATAGCCATCTCGGGAAAGACCAGCAAATCCACATCAGATCGAACCGCTCCGGCATAGATTTCGCGCATCTTCTCAGCGTTGCCGGCCAAATCACCCACCACTGCGTTAAATTGTCCCAATGCTATACGCATAATCAACTTCAGGTTTTTTTACGTTGAGTCATCTAAAAAAACGAAGCCCAAAACAAGAAACGTAGAGGGCGGGATTCGAACCCGCCCCTCTTCTTTAATGTTAAGGAACAACAGTTTTGACCGCAAGCCTTTTTTCTGCAAGAAATTGTGACTACGATAGGTTACTATTTGCACACGAATCCGTTTCTTTAAGCAATGAAAAAGGGGCCTATATAGAATCATTCAATATAAACCCCAAATTCATACAAATCTGTTATTTCAAGCGTGCAATCTTAATTGCCGGCTAAACCCAGAACTAATAATCCGGAAAATCCGGGAACCCTGGGAATATTGGCCAATCCGGTCGATCTGGAAATTCTGGGATTGGCCAAGGGATTATTGGCCAATACGGTCGATGCAGACGAATATCATCAAAGTATAACTTACCTGAACCGCCGGGAATCGGATAGTTCCTGTTACCAAGACCAAGAGTAATCGAATTGACATTGGCAAGGTTCACGCCCTGGTCTGCAAAGGCCTGCAGGTCGATATTCCATCGGGTCCAGGCAGTTTCCTTTGCCGCATCAGGATCATCATGTTGAACCACGGTACTGCCATTGAGAACAACATACACCGGTGCGCGAGCGTTAGCCGGATCGCCTATGTACCAGATTGCCAGCCTGTCAACACCGTTCTCGGTCCAGTCACGCGGGTAAGTCAATGTCAACGTCGCCTCGGATTTCCCAACAGTGTTGTCGTAGAAAAACGGCATTGACTGGAAACCACCGTGAACGATAGTCTGCTCGGCAAAGGGAGGAATCTCATAACCGACGATAGAACCGTTTACAGCCGGGTTATCGAATCCGTCTATCCAGGCATCAAATATTCTGTTGCTCGCCGGATCATCGTGTTCAAGATCATTGTAGCTCTCAAAATCGTCCACGATAAAGAAGTTGGCAGTCGTAAAGCTCCAGACGTTGCCTTTCTGTAATGTACCGTCGTCCTCGATTTCATCAACACGCCAGTAGTAGGTGATATTCCACTCAAGCATTTCGAATTCATAAGTTTCAGAACCACGTTCCCATGTGCCTTTGTGTTCAGGCCAGCTGTTTTCATCGGCGTCTTTAACTGCATCTGCATCGGTGCCGAAATATATCTGATGCAAAGCGGCATCTTCTCCCGGTGACCAGCTAAGAATCAGGTTATGCTTTACGTCCACAGCACCATTACCCGGCTTCGGATTGCCGGCTTTTACAGGTGGTGAAAGTGCTGCCTGCGGAATTAGCTGTTTTGGCGTACTGGGACTCGACCAGCGCAGTTCCGCCACTGCATCGCCGCCGTTCTCATACATTTCCATCACAAGGCTGTACGTACTGCCTGCGACAAGGTAGATTGTTCCTTTGTCCTCGGTGTTTCCGTGGTCGGTCCAGTTGTTAACAAGCCGTTGTCCATCAATCCAAAGACGCACACCATCGTCGCTATTGGTGTAGAAGGTGTAGGTCTCAGTAAATGCCGCCTCCACTTCGCCCGTCCATCTTGCCGAGAAGTTATCAGGACCGACTACCGGGTCCGGCTCACCATCGCCCCAATTAAAGTCGATTTGAGGTTCTATTCGGGTCAGTACAAAGTTCTCGAAATTCATACCCTGATAATATTTTCCTCTCACACCTCCGCCTTCACCTGCGGTTGTAAATCTCCAGACATCACCTTTATAGGTATTAATGGAGTCAAACTCATCAATCCGCCAATAATAAGTTTTGCCCTGTTCAAGCTGGCCTGGATAAAAGTTTGTATCTCCCCGTGGGAGTCCACCGGCTGCATTGGCAACGTAGTCAAAATTATCACCGAAATATACGAGGTGTAATTTCGCACCGAAACCTGAAGCCCAGCTAAGGTCTTCATCCGGGTCTACGAATTTGGCGCCATCAGCCGGGACGGGATTGTATGCAGTTCTGGGCGGGACCATAAAGCTCCAGACATCTCCTGCAAATACGTTACCGTTGGCTTGCGCTTCGTCAATACGCCAGTAGTATGTCGTACCCGGAACGAGACCGTCCGGATAAGGAAAACCGGGAAATCCGACCAGAAAGGACGTCCCGCTCTGGCTCCTCACGCGACTCATACCGTCAGGATTATCGCCGATGTATACATGGTGCAAAACCGCAAAGTCTCCCGGTGACCAGCTAAGGTTTGCCCATGTGCTCATAAGTAGCTCACCATCAGCCGGAACCGGATCGTGAGCTGTCGGATCACTAATAATAATGAATTGTGGCGTCCGTATAACGCCCTCGGGATTGGGTGTACCTGGTCGGTCATAGATCTGGACAAATCCTCGGAAGTTGTCGCCCGCGACCGAGGTTAAGAGGATAAGATATAGAAACGTTCTACACATGATTTTATCCTTCCCAAAACCTCCAAGTCATACCTGACTGTCTCTCAGCCAGACTCCTTTACTCAAATCCGCCTTATACCGTATTTCTTTTTACGACATTTCACGCTCTTATATCACAGGGGTGCTTTTTCTTTGTAGAGGCTCATTCACTCCACCTACATGTGCGTAAGAGCAACATTTCCGAAGGAAGCCCTCGATACATTTAACAGACCTTCCCAAAAGGTTAACTGTTTACGTTTCTCGTGATGCATTCTAACCCTCACTGATCGAATATACTATAAGGGTACTCGATGAATATTGCAACTAAAAAATACAAAACAATTTGGATTGTTTGCGATTACTGTACCAACTGTACCATCTGCACCAACGATTTGCTTACTTTACTTTCCCTGATTTAATTTGTAGCAGGCATAGTGATTTTTCAGAAATACTATGGAACCTTTTTTCTCAAAGATTACCGGCATTTCCATCCCTTACCTGAGATGATAAAATTCATCTTTCAGGGGAATTTTGATGGCTATATTCTGCGAAGTTCCGTAAGACAATCATCGCAAATAATTTGGCCAGAATCTATTTTTGTGCCGTTCCCTGCTGGGATTGACTTGCCGCAGGCCTCACATGTCAATATCAGGCTCGAACTACCTATATAACCGGTTTCTCTATGATTTATTGTCTTGTTCAATACACATTTATCAGATACCTGTCTATCATCAGAATCACCATCTGATTTTCCAGACGAAGAATCAGCTTCACTTATTTCTTCGACCTGCTTTTCACGGTCAATTACCATCTTAGCATATAATGTGGTTGTTCTTCGGCTTGCATGTCCGGCCTGTTCCTGTACGAATCTCAGGTCTTTTTTGTTATCGAAAAGTCTTACAAGATAAGTACAACGAAGCATATGTGGGTGCAGCTTGCCAATTTTAGCTTTCACACCGATTCTTGTTAACTTGCTGTAAACGCTCATGTAAGAGATTGGGTTACCACGTTCGTTTATAATTAAAGGTTGATCAGGTTTTGCATCTTTTCTGTACAGCCTGACGAACCTTTCTAAGCACTCTGACATTTTCGAGTCGATCTCAACATTTCTAATTACATCGTCATTGGCATCACGAATCCATATAGAATTTTCGTTATGTTCAACAGGCAAATCTGCGATACGCAGATTGCAAAGTTCACTGGCATGTAAACCGGTGTTGACCAAAAGCAGAACAATGAGTTCGTCAACAATTGTTCTCGTTGTTCCTTTAAGCCTAGCTTCATCTCCTTTATTCTTCACGTACTGGAGCAGTGTCTGAAGTTGATTGTTCGATAGACATTTGACTCGAAGTGAATTGTCATTTCCTGTTATTTTGTTGTGTTTCACCCTTATTCTCCTTCAACCTATAAAAAGTGTAAGTCTAAATCCTTTAACACCTGTCGAAAACTTATAAGCTGACCTTAAGCAGAAGCAAGAACATATAATAATATATACTATAACATTTTATAAAAAGATTATAATGAAAAGATATATCAATTTCACTTACTTTAAGCATAAGACTGAACTTATAATAATAACACAAATCTTTTTATTTTGCAATGAAAAACTTGTAAGGAAATACTTATAACTTTTCTGACTGTGCGTAACATAACCGACATATGGTCAGTTGCATTGTACAATAGTACTATTAAACAATACACTATATTACAATGAAAAGGAGAAAAGTTACCTCGGCGGTTCAGCAAGTAAAAGGATGTAAATTTCCACGCCCTTAAGGACGTGGCATTTTACGGGACTGGCAAGCCCGTCCGACTTCGTCAGATACTGTCATCCATGGGCTTACCCCCATGTTATTACGAATGAATAATAAATATTTTTTTCTTTATTTCTTCTTCTTTTTTGATATGATATAGTTATTCTACAAAGAGGACAGGTGTATATCTGCATCAGCCGGAAATCTTGCATTAGTTGTCTCTCTCGGACAAAGAGAGCAAGCGAGAGGAGGATTTTGATGATATAGGAGGAAGCAAGAGGACAGTCAGAAAGGCACACTTTATTTCACGGTTCAGGACGGTTCTTTTTGTCTGCTTAGGAGAGTAAAAATATGAGCATACAGAAAACGAAAGTAATATTCACCTTCGTTTCTTTTATTTTGTTCACGATCGTATGTTTCGCAGAATCCGATGTAAGAACGAAGACGAGAGAGCAAAAAGAAGCTTTGGAACGAGCAAGTAAGACTACGGATACAGTCGATTTGGAGAAATCAGTATTTGCGGAGGATATGAGTCAGCGTTGGTTGGTGAGTGAAGTGAAGATAAGTGGCAACAACTTGATATCAAGAAAAGAGCTGCTGGAAAAAATGCTCTGGACATACATCGAATATGAAATAGATACTTCAACCGGCAAGCCAAAGAAAGACCCAAAAACCGGCGTTCCAGTTGTTAAGGGTTTCTATGATTTTCGTGAGTTAATTGAAATAATAATCAAACCAGGTGAAGAACGTGAAGTTTCGCTGAAGACCATACAAGGTTTCACCAAGTATGTATCAGGAGTATACCAGGACAAAGGATATAGAGGCGTTTACGTCTATGTTCCAAAAGAAGCAATTGATAAAGAAGGCAAATTAATTGGTCAAACCCTGCCAATAAAAGTGCTTGAGGCCAAGGTAGCGGAAATTGGGGTGGAAAGATATGACTTTGAACGTCAGAAGCGGGAAAAAGGGTTTCTACAGGACTCTTTGCTTAAATCCTGGTCTCCAATAAGGAAAGGCGACGTAATCCAGAAAAAGCCATTGGATGATTTTGTGAATCTTCTCAATCTTAATCCTGACAGATATGTTTCCGCGGTTCTCTCCAGAAGTGCTGATCCGAATGCTTTGAATTTAACATACGATGTTTATGAAGCAAATCCATGGCACTGGTACTTACAGGTAGATAATTCCGGCACGGAGGAAAGACAATGGAGTCCGAGAGTGGGCGTAACAAATACTAATCTTACAGGCACGG
This sequence comes from uncultured Pirellulales bacterium, assembly GCA_964653075.1. Lineage (GTDB taxonomy): Bacteria > Planctomycetota > Phycisphaerae > Sedimentisphaerales > Anaerobacaceae > NIOZ-UU13. The sequence goes on along the minus strand of CAZZAX010000015.1, from coordinate 18,462 downwards.
ACGATAGATTTTCTGCTATGTATCAAGCTCCCTGGGAATCAAGCATTGATGACAATTACGCATTATTCGGAAGCTATAATGTCCCTATTCTTACTCCCCGGCTTCGATTTAACTTCTATGGCGGGTACAGCGAGTTTGACGTAACACCGCAGGGAGGTCCTTTTAATTTCCTCGGTCGAGGTTCATTTTATGGGGGTGTATTAAGTTATAATATCTTCCAGATAGATGAATGGTTTGTTGACGTTACCGGTTCACTCAGCCAGGAGAACAGCAAAGTAACACCTGCGCTGGGACTGGCAAGCGATGTTGATATGGATTTGTGGGGTGTTGGAGTTAATGTCCACCGTTTAAATGAAATGTCAAATACGTCACTAACACTGAGTAGAGTTGAAAGTATGGGTGGTTCCAGCACGAATGATTTTGAAGCGGCCCGGTTGGATGCGGACCCTGATTTTATCATATATAACTTTGACGCTACTCATAGCCGATACCTCGATACCGACAAAGTTAATCGGGTCAGTGGTTCATTCCGATGGATAACGTCCAGCGAAAGACTGGTCCCTGCAAAAATGACAACCTTTGGAGGGTTCTATTCCGTCAGGGGTTATGAAGAATATGAAATTGTTGCCGATGGTGGTATGCTTATATTAGGCCAATATGAGTTTGACCTAATAAAACACGGCGAATCCCGGAAAAATCGCGATGCGAATTCAGAGGCGAAACAGGAAAACAAACTATGGCTAAGAAAACTGGCTCCATTGGCCTTTATTGATTTCGGCCGGGCTAAAATAAAAAGTCCCGTCGTTGGTGAACGGGAAATTCAGGAACTATGCTCAATAGGTGTAGGTACAATAGCTGAAGTCGGAGATAATTTTAGTGCGCGTATATATTACGGCTGGCCGCTCCGGGGAACTGATGAGACGGATAGAGGCGACGGTCGATTACACTTTAGCTGTGTGTACCGATTCTAATTCCAAGTGTTTTGTTGGGTAATCGTTGGTTGGGATAATCGTTGGTGTGATAGATATACGATTTATAAGTGATACATTGCACACAAACGTGGAACTTATAAGAAAATATCCGAAAAAGCATTTTTTTGAGAGGATTATCGCATCCTCTTTAATGTGCTGTATGTTCCTTAATACATTGTTTTCTGTCGCTCTGGCCGGACCGGAAGGTGCACAGGTTGTCAACGGTCAGTTTTCTTTCCAGCAAAGCGGCTACAATACCACCATAACTGCTTCTGACAAGGCAATCATTAACTACAGTACTTTTGATATTTCGCGTCCGGAGATTGTCGAGTTTATCCAACCCAATAGCAATGCTTCGGTGCTGAATAGAATACTCTCGGAAAATCCAACGAATATTAACGGAACCTTGCTGGCCAATGGCAGGGTTTTCTTCGTTAATCCTGCAGGTGTGTACATCGGTGCCGGTGCCAGAGTCAACGTAAACCAGTTGGTTGCTTCGAGCCTGAATATCACTAACTCCGATTTTATAAACGGACAATACAATTTTGCCGGAGGTGATGGATCTGTGATAAATAGCGGCGATATTTCCGCAGAAAAGGTTTATCTCATTGGCAAACAAGTTGCCAACTCCGGTAGCATACACTGTCCGGCCGGATATGTACTGATGGCGGCCGGAGACAGAGTATTTCTGAGTGAGTTGGACAGCGAGATTATGCTTGAAATCGATCCACAAACTTTGCCTGAACAAACTAACTTGGCAGACTCAGGACCCGGTGTTCTTAATCAGGGCGAGGTTGATGCTGATGAGGGCAGAATAGTACTTGCAGCGGGGGATATCCATACCCAGACGATTTCAAATGTCGGCTCTTTGGCAGCATCGGTTGAGATTGACGGTGCCGGACAGGTAAGCAATACAGGCACTATTGAAGCAAGGAGCGACACCGCGACAGGTGGCACGGTAATCGCTAAAGCTGCTGAGGTAACTAATTCCGGAAAAGTGGATGTCACTGGAAGCGAAGGTGGCAAGGTCGCAATGGAAGCAACCGGGCGTCTTGGACAATTTGGAACAATTCAAGCCAACGGTACGGACTCACATGGTGGCAGCGTAGAGCTAATGGCCGGCGATGGGGTGGCCCTTAGTTCGGAAAGTTTGACCACCGCAAACGCCGGTACTAACGGAGACGGTGGTGAAGTAATCGTATATTCGCCTGATACCGCACTATTCCATGAGGGTGCAACAATTGAGGCCAAAGGCGGCAGCGAATCGGGAGATGGCGGTTTTGTTGAAGTATCGGGCAAAAAACACGTCGAGATTTTTGGGCAGGTCGATGCAAGTTCAACCGACGGAGCCGCAGGTACTTTTGTGATAGACCCAGCGGACATTACCATTGCAGCCGCTCCTGCTGTGGAAGATATTGGCGATGATAGTGATGGTACTTTTACATCCAATGCAGATACGAACATTATACTGGATACGACCATTGAAGGTTATCTGGATGCTGGTACAAATGTGACACTTGACACAAGCGACTATGATGCTTCAGGACCCTACGCCGGCCCCGGCGGCGGAGATATCATAGTCTCTGCGGACATCGACCCTTCTGCCGGGCTTGACAACGGAGATGTAACGTTTACTCTTGATGCCGCTGACAATATAACCGTAAACGCAGCTATCGATGGTAGTGGCTTGGGAACAAACAGCAAGTTAAATGTAGAACTACACGCTAACCAAGTTCTCGCAAATCCCACTGATGAGGGAAATACAAGTAAAGGAAATGTAGGCATTCATGACACTATCACAACCAACGGTGGAAACTTCACCTCATCCGGTATTGACTTTGATAATACCGACGGCATGATTTCTACAGGTGGTAGTAGAGTCGATATCCAAAATACCGGCAATGTTACAATTGGTGCCGCTATAAATACCGGCGCAGGGGATGTTGATATAGATGGTGGTAGTAGCGTTGCAAGAAACATTATAAGTTCTGGGGGTATTATTATAAGTTCCGGCACGATTAATTTAGAGGCAAGTGGAAACATTGGAGTCTCAGGCGCTGCAATTGATACTGCTTCTACGGGTACTATAAATGTAAGCAGCACTGTTGCAGGCGATATTTATATTGATAACACCGGGGCCGTTACACTTGGAACTGTCAGCACTGCAACTTCTGACATTGTCATAAATAACTCTGGTGACCTGTCAATAAATTCAGTAACTGCAGGCGGTGACGGTGATGTTTATCTTGGCTCCACAGGCGATATTAACACGCAAACCTTGAGTACGACAAACGGTGACATTTTTGTTTGGTCACTGGCTGACTTGATTTTAAGTGGACCAGTCACATCAGGAGGCGGGATTGCACTGCGAAGCACCTATGGAAAAATCGAAGCACAACGACTGGAAGCAACAAGCGGTAATATTTATGCTAAGTCACAGATAGACTTGATTTTAAGTGGCCCAGTAGAGTCAGGGGGTTGGATTGCACTGGAAAGCTTCTTTAAAAATATCGAAGCACAAGAATTAACAGCAACTGATAACATTTTTGTTAAGTCAACTTTAGGCGACTTGATTTTAAATGGCCCGGTCACTGCGACAGGGGGCGGGATTGAACTGGAAAGCACCGAGGGCAAAATTGTTTTCTATGATTCTGGTCCCGGACTGACGCCGATAATAACCGACGGTGGAGAAGTCTTCCTTGCTGCGGGTGAGATCTATAGCCAAGGTAATAATGAAAATGCTCCATTGGGTATCCAAGGAGCTACAGCACTGACTCTGTTTGATACCGGGCCTGGTTTCATAAAGCTTGCAGAAGTGGGCGGCCCTACTATCGGCTCGACGTCCATAACTGTAGGTGACACCGGCTATGGAACAATAGACATTACCTACGATAATGAAAGAGGCCGTGTGGATATTGACGACAACCACTTTATCAATAGCGTTGACCAGCCCTTTTCCTTCTCTTATACAGCAATGAACGGAGACATCAATATCGGTTCCATCACTACAGCAACTGGTGACATTTTTGTAAAGTCAAGCTCAGGCGACTTGATGTCAAATGGCCCAGTCACGTCGGGAGGCGGGATTGAACTGGAAAGCACCGAGGGCAAAATCGAAACACAACAACTCGACGCAACAAGCGGTAATATTTCTGCGCTGTCACAGGCAGACTTGATTTTAAATGGCCCAGTCAAATCAGGAGGCGGGACTACACTGGAAAGCCGCCTTGGAAATATTGAAACACAAGCATTAAAAGCAACTGGTGACATTTCTGTATGGTCAAACGAGGGCAAAATCGTTTTCAATGATTCTGGTCCCGGACTGACGCCGATAATAACCGACGGTGGAGAAGTCTTCCTTGCTGCGGGTGAGATCTATAGCCAAGGTAATAATGAAAATGCTCCATTGGGTATCCAAGGAGCTACAGCACTGACTCTGTTTGATACCGGGCCTGGTTTCATAAAGCTTGCAGAAGTGGGCGGCCCTACTATCGGCTCGACGTCCATAACTGTAGGTGACACCGGCTATGGAACAATAGACATTACCTACGATAATGAAAGAGGCCGTGTGGATATTGACGACAACCACTTTATCAATAGCGTTGACCAGCCCTTTTCCTTCTCTTATACAGCAATGAACGGAGACATCAATATCGGTTCCATCACTACAGCAACTGGTGACATTTTTGTAAAGTCAAGCTCAGGCGACTTGATGTCAAATGGACCGGTCACATCAGGAGGCGGGATTGAACTGCTAAGCTCCTTTGGTAATATCGAAGTAAAAGAATTAACTGCAACTAGTGACATTTCTGTTCGGTCACGGGCAGACTTGATTTTAAGTGACACAGTCAGTTCAGATGGCGGGGGCGTAAATCTTTTTGCAAGAACCGGTAAGATATATACACCTACACCTGGTGGGGCAGATGATACACTTAATGTCGCTGTAACCGGCTATTCCGATGGAACAAAAGGAGTTGACTTACCTGGTGGTGGCACTCCTGACTATCCCGCTAAAGCAGCAATTATTATTGAAAGTAATGACGACCTGAAGTTGGGACCAGGTGCAGTACTGACAGCAGACGGAATTTCCAAAACTGGTGTTGATGATCGTGAGGGTGTCTATTTCGGAAGCTCCGGTGAAGCGATCGACGTTGTTATTTATTTAATTAGTCGAGGAGGTGATGTTACTGTTGACTCTGCTGTTTCGATTTATCGTGACGGCACAATGGTTATAGTTGCATTGAATAAGATCAATGATTTCGGTCAAAATTTTAGAGATTCCTGGACCTACAACGCCCACACAAACAGATTGACGCTGGCCTCGCGAAGCACGAAAACATTGGATCAGGCTATAAAAGAAAAAACACTGCCGCACGCTGAGGAAGCAAAGGAAGGAAGGGCCCCACCGTGGTTCAGGGGTTCAAAATACGTATTACGGGCCGGTGAAGACTACGAAGTCCTTTGTATGGTAGAACCACCTGTTCCGCTGACGACTCCACAGCCGCCAACTCCTCCGCCCATTTTGCCCCCTCCGCCCGGCCCTTCAGAAATGGAGCTAATGGCCTGGTTAACGGGGGAGGGGATTGCGCCATATTTGGAGGGAGCTAATCCGAAAACACTCAATACCGACCTGCGTTTCTATAAGGCTGCTAAACAACTTCGAGACTATGCTGCAATTCTTCTTCCGAACGGTCCCAACGGCACGAGCGAGGCTCAGATTAAGGAGCTGACAGAAATGCTTGACGGTATTGTCCAGCCTGGTCCTATTGCTTTGCCGATAGCCTGGTTCGATCGGCAGCTTCGAGATAATAGGCAGCATGATGAGGTGCTCTATGCCAAGACGGGCGGAAAGTGGATCGATGCTCTTATTGGATTTACCAAAATCCTAAAAACTCAATTCGGCTGGCCAAGTAACAATTACATTGATAAAGTCAGGCGGGATTATATAACCAGGTTAAAAAAAGAGGATCACAGATACTTCATAAGGAGGTATCTCCAATCAGTTCTCGGAGATGAAGACAGGCCATTATTTCTTGCCTCATCGAAAGCAGTTGACCGCAATAAGTCCGCGTATGTGCAAAGTCATAACATGGCTGGTTTGGACGTAAGATAGGCAGGACATTGGCTTGTTGGGATTCCAGGCAAATTAAGTTAACTCACTCGGCCGGCACAACAATGCGGAATCCTACATCATTGGCCTTGGCCGGTTGCCGCGGATTTTGGCTTTTGAATCTCTCTGAGTACATGGAGGCGTTTGTTATGTACTCTGGTGGGGCCAGACAGGAGCCGCCGCAGATGGATTCACCCTTACACCATTCCCAAACATTACCGATCATGTCGTAAAGACCCCAATTGTTTGGTTTAGTGCTGCTGAGAATCGGCCAGACGGCCGGTTTTCCAGTATTGTCATAAAGTATTCGTCTATGCACTATTTCTTCGTCGCCAGTGTTAAGCGTGTCCATTGCCTGGTAACTCACCCCTGCTCCCACTGGCGGCCAAATGATCTCAGGGGAATTTAAATTGTTCAGCGACACGTTATATTTTCTTGCTTCTTGTTGCCAGGCGGTTCCTCTTACATGTGCGTAGCTTGAAATACCTGACAGGTTTTCTCCCCACGGGTATTTACCGGCTGTGCCTGCCTGGCATGCGTATCTGTGCTGTTCAGAATCAGGTAACTGCGCCCCGAGCCAATCAACATAAGTGTCCGCACCATCGTACGTTACGTATGTTACAGGGAAATCTCCCCTACCCGCATCCTTAATGACAAACGTTCGGCCGTTCCATTCTATAGGGCAGGGCGGCGGACCTTCGGTCCAACACAGGAAGGTCCTGCCGTCTGCTCCATACTTGCAATGACCCTCTTGTCCGACCGGTATTGCACCATAAGCTTGAAGGAAAGACTTATACTGAGCGTTAGTTATTTCATATGTAGCCATATAGAATGGCTCAGGATTACCGGGGCCGGCCGGGATGAACCTGAGTATCACACTTGGGTCTTTTTCCTCCTTTGAACGGATATATTTTGGCCAACCCACATTTTTAATATCTTTGACATCAATCGTATAGAAGAAATCCAGCCATTCTTTTCGGTTGTCTTGTATTCCTTGTCTTATTTCCTCCCAACCGGCGGTGAGCATAGCCGGTTCCTGTCTGTCAGCACTAACGATAGGCTCAAACGAATTCAGATTCGAGAGATCTGCATTGAAGATGATTTGTCCGCCTTCAATATCTATGCGATTGCACCAGAAGGGTAGAATCCCTGATTTGACTTCTTCCTTAAGCCTGGCGAGGCGCTTCCCGATGTCCTTAAGTTCAGTTGTCGCGGTGTTGATGTAAGCCTGGTTTTTCACAATGGCGGGCTTTTGGAGCAGTTCATCAATCCTATTTTTATTTGCGTCAAGTTTTTGCTGGAAGTCTTTCGCTTCGTCTGGCAGATTAGGTCTTACTTTACCGATAAGTTCTCTAATTTCCTGCACTATCTGGTCCTGTCGATAGTTTTGACGTCGGTCTGGCTCTAATACCTTATAGTACTCAGCTTCACTGAGCCACTTTTCGAAATCTGTTATTGTTAAGTTACTTTTTTGGTAGAGTGGGTTTTCTTCAGTCGGAGGATTCATTTGGAATTTGTCCGGCCAGTCGGAGTCAGACACAAAATCAGCCAAATCCCTCGCAAGCTTTTGCAGGCTCTCAAATTCATCCGGAGTATCACGGAGTATTTCTTCAACAGTTAATGTACAGAATTCGTCGAGGACCTTATCTCGGTCAGGATTCTTTCCTTTGATAAATATTCTTTCACGTTGAAAACCGGTTAGGGCCAGCGTTTGAAGTAAAGAATTTCCGCGCGTTTCATCCTGGCGTCTAATCGCTTCAAATCCATCCTTCAAAAGACCCCTGATTTTCCTGTCTATAACCAAATCTTCCTTTTCACTCGGCCACGAAGAAACCGGAAGTTCTCCCAGTCTTATCCATGCAGCGTACACTGTCTCTGTGTGTTCAGCCGTCTCCGCTATCACCACAAGCTTCTCCGGCTCACTTTGACTTCTGATATCTTGAAGTTTCTGTAATCTTGCCCTTAGCTCTTTGAAATCCTTTCCAGTCGAGGAGGTTTCATCGAAGAAGGTTTTTAATTGGTCTAAACCTTTCAGTACGTCATACCGTTGGCTGAACTTCTTCGCAGTTTCGGCCGTTGGCTTGTCATCGAGCAGATAACAAACTCTGAGCTTCTTAAGTGTCTCATTATGGGCTTCAATAAGCTCTCTCAGGTCTTTAAGATTTCTCAGCCATTCTGTCGGAGTTAACATACGTGGAGTTTGGCTCATTTCAATCTTTCGCAGCTTTTCCTCCCACTCTCTCTCCAGCTTTTCACCCCTTTCCTTCGTCTCCGGATTGTTTTTAAGCACTTCTATAAGCTCTTCTATGCTCGGTGCTGCAAACAATTCCAGATCTTTCGTCAAAGCTTCAGCCTTCAAGGTTAAGCCCTTTTGGATCCAGTAGTATTTAATAGCAATCACAGTTGACACTACCGCTATTATAGACGCCGCCACAAACGCTGCTAACCGCCAGCGAAGCTGCTTTGCGATTTTGGCTTGTTCTTCAGCTCTCCGCTGTGCTTCTTCTGTACGCTTACGCTGGGCCTCGACTTTTTGACGTTGTTCTTCTGTAAGCCTACGCTCGGCCTCGACTTCTCGCTGGTGTTTTTCTGCACGCAATTTCTGGAGCCAAACTTCATTGGCCTTGAGAATAGGCTCGATTAACCTGTCGTGTGTCAGTTCATACCAACGCGCTCCTGCGCGTATTTCAGCACGGATAATGTGCTGGTTTTGCAATACGTCCACTGCCGAATTGGGAATCCCCCCCGTGCTCTTCCGTCCGCGAAAGACTGTTCCTCGTGTGCGTGCAGGGGTTATGAGCTTTACATGAAACCATTTGCGAAGGTCACCTTTCTTGATGCCGGTTTTCTTTACCGCTACCTCAATAGCCCTATCATAGAAACCCTTCAGCGCCTCCTCCACATCGCCAAAAGCCTGAAGGTGATCAGAAGTAATAATCTTCACGTCCGGAGGCAGATTTAGCCATAAATTCTGGCATACAACCTGAAGCTGAACAGGCTCGACGTATTTCCCCTCCGTCTCTACAGTCTCTTTAGCGTTCCTTTTGAACCGGACATTCAGCAGTTGCTGGACCAGCTTTGAGGCAACTCCCGGCGCAAACGAGCGAACCTTGTCTCGCAAAGGCCCCTCGACGGCTAAACATGCTGCTTCTCGGTGCAGACGTTCCAATCGATAGCGTGTACGCAACTTTTCGGGCAATAGAGAAGTATATGGATCTAACTGGGCTATGTAATCCTCTCGCATGGCGAAGACCACTCGTAAAAGAGGATCGCCTTCCAACGCATCGGCAACCTGCTTAAAGAACTCCCTTCTGTCTGTCCATCGCTCTGGATATGAGGAAAACAGTTCCTCAAACTGATCGAAGATTACAACACGGGGCAAGGGAAATCCTTCTTCATCGATGGGATGCTCTCGTTGCTGTAGAACGATAGGAAGGGACTCTTTCAGCAGTTGTCCCCGGTCGGCCTCGCTCTCTTTTGCCCAGCTCGTGAGCACATTGAACACATAGAGGTTCGGTACCTCCCTGGGGTTCATATCTTTGGGAATCACACCTGCTACACGCGCCAGCGGGAGAACCTCAAAACCTTCTTTCTCCAGCACGGGAATGAATCCGGCATTGAGGAGCGAGGTCTTGCCGGCTCCCGACTGAGCATAGAGTAAAACCGCCTGATGGGCAGTGATGAGCGACCGGAGTTCTCTCTTTTCACGTTCGCGCCCAAAGAAAAGTTTTTGCTCCTCCCGCTCGAAAGGACGCGGGCCGGGATAAGGATTGCGGTTTTTGAGTTCGGCAGCCATTATGTAAATTCACTCCAACGATTTCGTAGTTCTGTCACAAAATTTGCGGCCTCGCCCCAATAAACCTTCACTTCCATTTTGTCAAAGTATTCGACCCAATACTTCTGCTGTTCCGAATCCTCAGGGGGCAACTGGACAGCCACGCTGATACGCCGCAGACTCTTATTTAGATTTTCTACTAAGCCTCGAAAAAGCACCCGGAAGTCCAGGTCGGCCAGGCGATACCCAATGAAAAGTAGCGAAGCTCCTGTCATTGCTTCCTGTATACGTAAGGGAAGCAGATCCTGTTGCTTGGAGAGATTAACCAGGAAATCGATGTAGTCATCTTCGGTAAGCACCAAGGACTCTGGCACCTCATCATGCCCATGCAGGTGGAACACAATGGGGTTGGCGGGTGTGGCTTCAAAACCGGACGCTGAGTCAAAGACGGACGGTTTCTTTAATTTGACGTGCTTGTTCCATCGGCACAATTCGCGCCTTGGATCCTTCTGTCGATACTCCAGAGCCTTGACCATCAAGTTGTCGTAATTGGTGGTCATATAAATGGGCAACGGGAGGTTGGCAAGAATGCTCAAGGGCTGATCTGGAGACTTGAAGAAGTCTTCCACTTCAACGTTTTTCTTCCATTTTTCAAGCTGTTCCTTGAGCAATTTCAGAACTTCCTCCTTTGGAAACATCGCATCACGGTTAATCGCCAGAACCTGAGCCACGCGAGCAAGATTGGAAGAGTCCTTAAATGGATAGCCGTCGTATTTCTCCACCAATTTCCGGGCAATGTCAGGGCCGATGGCAAGAACCCCCTCGTTGATTCCAGCTCCGAGGAAGGGCGTGCATTTACCGTCCTGGATTCTTCCCAAAAGGTTGTCCCAATGCCTATTATCCAGTGTGCTATCCAGTGTGCCATCCATATCAGTTCTCCATTACACCTTAAAATCGCAACAGTAATGACCTTTCAGTATTTTGTTCTTTCCAACGCATCGAGGGTCAAATGAAGCAGTTCATCGGGTCGGTTCGTGATACCGAAGGCCTGCGCAGGAATGCCTTTTTTGGCGTCGAACACACCTATATAAAATATCACAGGGGTAGTCTTGTTTACTTTGCGAAATTGCTCCAAAAACCTGAGGCCGGCCGTAGCCTCGCCACCACGATCCATATCAGATATCACAAGATCATAGCGAACATTTTTCAAAATTTCAAGGGCCTCCCCGGTACTCTTGGCCGTGTCTATCTCGGCCTTGAGCTGACGGAACATTCTCCGCTCATTAAGATTGTTTTCGGGATGATCATCCACCCAAAGGAGCTGAGCATCACAAAAAATTTGTAGATGCTTTTTGGCGCGTCTCAGAGCCTGTTCTTTGTCCTTTGAGGATACTTCAACCTTCCATTGTGGAGATTTTTCAGCCAATTCCAAAGCAGCATCGATGGAATCTTTCACAAATGAAAGCTCCACCCCCATGGCTTTGAATGCCCTGAGATTTGGCAGCAAATCTTCCCGTATAGGCTTATAAAATAATACAATGAGAATCACAACAAGAAAGAACCAGAGAATCGAAGGAATTAGCTTCAAAAGTTCGGTTACCATCTGTACCAGTTCGGCAGCCATACTGTGCTCCTTTCTACATTCGAGCCATCAGCAACTGCAGCTTACGGTAGATTATTTTTACTCGTATACGTATCACAGGCGACCGATAGTGCCTCTGTCCTCTTTTCCCTCAGCGTCATAAGAAGGCTGATCTACAGCCTAAAGGTCTTAATTCCAGGCCTAAAAAGCCAACATGTACTCGCTCACTTATGTGGAATATACATCGTAGAGTTAGTTTCGTCAAGGATAAAATGCTCAAAATTTTGGGACGTCCAGGGAACATCGTATCCCCCTTAGAAGGATAAGATGTATGACCTGGGACCAGCACCAGATACTAAGAAGAAGATGGAAAGGGCAGGGGCTAGTCCCCCAGTCCCAACCCGCATCGAGTGTCCAATCCGGCGCCTGCGTGATTGTATGATGCTCATGCCGGCCTCCAGTGGAAATGCTATATAAATCATCATTCCCTTCAATATTCTCCATTCCTTGTTCAAATACCTCGCCTGGTTATATCATGATAAGGATAAACCCTTAAGGGACGCTATCCGGCTCACCTGGGATTATCTCTCGCAACATACCTATTTTGAGGTAGCCAGGGCTGCACTTGAAAGATTGTACAATCGCCTCGTTGGCATTTTTCAAAAAAGGATACGGTTCTTTTGTCTTTTCCTGTTCTTTTTGTTGCTAAATGCGGCCTCCCTCTGCCTGGGAAAATACCTTTTCGACATTGACCCGGCAGAGTTAAAGGCCCTAACCTCGAGTCTGAATGAACTGGCTCCTGATGATTCAGCCCATACATTCTTAGAACTTTCTAAATTCAATCTATCATTTCCTTCATTCGCCTCCTAATTTCCTCCACTTTCTTCTCCATCTCTTTCCGTCGCCGTTCCAATTCTTCCTCACGTTTTCTCTTGTTCTCCTCCCATTCCTTTACTTTCTCGGAGGATTCCTCCTGACTGCTCATCCTAGCTTCTCTAAATTCTCTTTGCTTCTCTTCAAACCATTTTTGGTATTCATTAACGTCCTTGTCATATTCCCGTTGCATCTCCTCAACTGCTGCTTGATACTCATCGTTCCTTATCTTAGCTTCGTTTCTATACCGTTGCCGGCTTTTATGACTAAAAACGAAGAGAAGAATGAAGAGAACAATTACCAGGATTGCAATACCGATAACAATACCGATAAAGGGTCCCAGAATCCACTTCGCTCCGCCACTACCAGAAAAACGTCCCGTGCTCGCTTTGATCCATTCCCCCATGCCGTATTTCCCAACCTCTCCTTTTGTTGTCAGGTTGGGAAAGTTATCAGGCTTAAGAATCCCATCCTCACCACGAATCCCCTCCACTTTGACTTCATCTCCGTCGGACAAGTTGCCCTTGAGTACCCCCACCATCTCCACGGGAACGATTTCCTTTACATTACCGACTTCGTCCGTTACTTCAATGCGGAATGTCAGTTGAGAGTGGTCTTCTATAGTCCGCCATTCTACATTACGGGCAATACCCTGAATTGTTTCTTGATTATTAGCCATTGTTTTACCTCCTATTAAACCTAACAACGCTTTCCATGTTAATGTCATTCTGTGTTATTTTCCTGGTTGGCGAATCTCAAAATGATGTGCCGGATCAGTTGGATAATCTATGTATTTTTCAACTGTGCCATCCTTTTCTGCCTTCTCAGCGGATTCCTTAAATTTATCATTGTTGGTTACAGAGCTTGGTGCGACATCAACAACGTTTTTTTCTGTGGGATCCCCGCAATGTCTTGAAACATTCTGTGGGCCTACCTCGTTAATCTTGTCCTTCATTGCTTCAATAGTTTCCTCACGACCTTTGTTATCCTCTTGTGCCTTCTCATACTCTTCGACAACTTTGTCCCCGGACGGTCCATATAGGTTCTTTTGCGAATCCGCACCATGTGTTTCACAATTGTTATACATTATTCTTGCTTGATCCTCAGGGCTTCTCGTAGTACTAGTGACTATTATGCTAGTTTCGCCTGCCTCCTTGGCTATGTTTTTCAACACATCAATCGAGTGGTCGCTAATCCCATTTCGGTCTGCATTCGGTCCGAAGTTAATCTCTACGTTCTTTTCAACATCATCTCCGGTTTTCTCGGTATCACTGACATCTCCGCTCGTATCCTCGCCTGCATCCCCTAGACTCTTGTTATCCGCTTCTTCACCCCTTTCTTGGCTGGAGTCTGAATCCCGGGGGACATCGGCACCACCTTCACTCGCATCGCCTTCGTTATGGGCATCAGGAGCATCCTTGAGACTCTTGTTATCCGCTTCTTGGTCACCCCCTTCTTGGCCGGAATCTGTAGCTTGGGGAGCATCAGAACCATCATTTGTCTCTGACATTTTTATACCTCCATCATAATTAAACTAAATTCTTATTAATTATACGTTCAACCTTGTCCCTGGAAGAGCTGAACGGACGTATCCCGTTCCTTTTACTCAGGTCGACCTAAGTTTATCTCCGCCGCCCCCCGTATTTTCTTAAGGGCCATTATTGCCACCATCATCATTTCCTTCTGGCTCATCGCTGTCTTCTTCATCTTAATCGTCGAACTCACCCGAGCCATGCAAGTTATCGTTATTTGCTTGATCTGAATCACCGCCTCCAGAGTCATCTTTTCGTTGCTCGCCTTCCTTTGGATCCTCCTCTTCTTTTCTCTCTTCCCCTTTTCTCTCTTCTTCCTTTTGTTTTTTTGGTTCCTCCTGTGGATAATCGTCAGCTTTACTCAGTTCGCTAAAGTCTGGTCTGCCGCCCGCCGACCCTCGCTTCGGTTCTAAACTAAAGGCCGAACCGCTATCCCTCAACCGAAACTGCGTTATCCATTTACTTTCACTCTTCGCATTAGACATTCAATCCACCCAACCACGGTTAACTCTCCAAATGTTGGACAGCAGAACTAACGTTCCGAATTGTCTTCTCCCGAATTGACCAGTCCAACTCCCGGCTGGCTGCGAGACGCTGAACTGCATAACAGAGTGCGATTCGGCGCTTTTCCTTCACATCCACACTTTCACTGATAATACTCCTTCCGGCCTGCAGACATACTTTTGCAATTCCTTCCCATAGCTTGTTTGCACTGATGCGTTTTGACGTTGCAAGATTGAATTTGCGTCTCAGCCCTATATCCCGCGCAACGGGGGCAACATCATATCCATAGAGGCATTCCTTATGGTCGCAAACTCTCTCACATCCGCTGAATGGATAAGACTCAATCCGGCACGTAGTCTTGTATAGCTTTTGGAATTCCTGCACGTGCTTTCGTTCATCTGCCTTTAGTTTCCCATTGGTGCCGTTCTTGTATCTCTTAAAAACAATCTCGAAAAGCGTCTCGAAAGATTTAAGCAGTTCCTCTACCTGGTCGAACGGCCATGCGTAGGCCTCTCCTCGCTCTTCGAAGAAATATCGGATCCCACTGGTCAGTAATGCCTGGGTTAGGTCGAAACCGACCCCACTGCCGCCCAATTTTCTCCTGACAGCTTGTGCGAGGCGTGGAAATCCCTCGACCAACGTATCCTCTCTCGTCACCGTGGATAACACGTACCGTGAGACCTCTTGCGTAAATTCCGCATCGTCCAGAATCATCAGATGGCTGCCTGCTGCAGCGCGAATAGCCAATTCTGCTTGGCTCCAGCAGTTATGGGCCTGAGTGCCACCGATTCCTTGCCATACCTCTTCTGTAGATTTGCGGACCTGCTCTTTCTGCTCGGACTGTTCCAAATCTATCTTGGCGTATGGAACATGAACAAGCAGTGGTGCGTCATCGCCCTGACCGAAAACGGCTGCATCGCCCTTTTCCAAAGATACAATCCGTAGTTGTTGCTCATCGTCAAGGTTAATAGTGGAACCCACAATCGCACGGTCTTCTATTGAGCCGATTCGGTGTATAACTTTAAGACTCGTATTTTTCACAATGTCGGGTGCCAGTTTTGAAGGGATTTGCTCGGCGACGAGAAATCCTTCACCATAAGCCCGCACCTCCGAGAGCATGTTACAGAAGGCCTCCACTGCCTGACCGCGAGTGTTGGCAACCTCCGGGTTTTCGCTCACGGGAATTTGTCGCAGGAGCCTGTGGGCCTCCTCAATCACCGTCAGATGCTCGAGCCCGGACTTTTCTTTTACTCCCTGGCTGACGTGATATTCGTACATAAACATAAGGATAAGGCCGATGACAAAGGCTTTTTCCTCATCGTTGCCGATCTGTTCCAGCTCCAGCACAACGGGCTTTCCAAGAAGCACGGCCATCGGAATTGAGTCATGTGTGTCCAGCATGAGCCCCTTTCCACCAATACGCAGGCTTTGTATTCGAGTTTTCAGAGCTGCTGTGATGTCCATCGTGAGCCGTTGCTCGTAACCCAGTCGATCGACGACAAAGTCGATCTTTCGATACAGGTCACTCAGCGTGGGATTGGCCATTTTATGATTCCCGCGTTTTTTGAGGTTGGAAACCAAGTCCCAGCCTTTATCTTCATATATCTCATGAATACAGCGTTCGAGGACATACGGCATTGGCGCGTACATGACGAAACTCGCATTGAAGAGGGCTTTTAGTCGATCGATGTGCGTTTGGACAGAGACACCAGGCATGATCTCAAAGGGATTCAACCTGAAAGGAGAAATACCCTCGTTTCCCAGTGTGAACACGCGAAGATCAGCCCCGAATTCTTTGCTGCCAAGAAGCGACCGGTATTCACTCTTGGCCGGCTCAATTACCAGGAAGGGCACACCCTCGCCCCAGATTTGCTTGAGCAAGTAGAAGATGGTATTGGTCTTACCGCTCCCCGTGGTCCCTGCAATCAAACCATGACGAGTCAGACTGTCTATATCCACATCGTAGAAGCAACCAATTTGCCGGCTATGGTCTAAAATCTCGCCGATACGAACAGGCTTTGTAACGTTCTTGACGTGTGAAGCTACGTCAAAAGAGGCGGAATGACTGACGAGATAACCAGGCATCTCGTCCACAGGAATTTGGGTAAATGTGGCGAGTTCCTCCGAGTTTTGGAGGGACAGATATTCGAACGGGTACTGGAATTCGCCCGGTGACTTGGCGCTCCGAGTCGTCACCACGGAGAAACTTCTCAAGTTGTCTATCAAGCCCTGACAGGACAATACTCGGATGCGGTCCGGACGTGACTTAATACCACCAAAAGATGCGGTGATAAGTGATTGGCCTTGACCAAAAACATCCTTGTCCTGTGTGATGAGATATGCGGCTGTGTGCCACATACCCTGACGCTTGCCGACGTCCAGCTTCGCCAGCATGATTCGAAGGAGTTTCTCGTAGTGTTTATCAATCGGGTTGGCTGTTTTTGCAGCCTGCTGTTCATTCTGAACCTTTCTTATCTCGTTAAGTGTGCGATTGAACAAACTAATCACCTCTCGTGCTTGAATCGGAACAGCAACAACCATGAAGCTCCAGACGCTGCCATATAGTCCATGGATTAACCGTTCGATCTGACGCCCACTCTCCTTTTGACTGTCCACTTTAGTCGTCGGTGTACCAACCACAAGTCCGGCGTATTTCATCATACCAAGATGGTTCTTCAACTGAGTAAATTCCTCTGCGTTTGCTAACTTCGCATACTGCAGATCCGGAAAGGTGCCTTGCAAAGAAGTGAGGAGTGTGTCCAAAGAGCCGCTTGCTTCCAGGACAAGTTCTTGTCCCGCCTGTTCGGTATTCGAAAAGGCACAAGTCCCCATGTACACGCGTACACCGGTAGAATCACCGGAAATTAAGTACAGAACCGGTGATGCCTGACCATTAAGCCCGGTGGTCACATCGTTCATTAACGATCGTACCAGGCTGATGTTGCCATCTTCTTGTGTCCAAAGCTTTGAAATGCCGTGAATCCTCGCGATGGAAGTACTCTGATCAACAGGGAGGACGATTTCACCGGGTGCGATTTTTATACTCAAATCAAAGTTATCAAGATGATTACGCTCCAGGTAGTCAATGTGATTCGTAGTAAAACCCATATTTCTCCCTTTCAATTTGTCTATCTATCCATTTAGCCCATCCCTCTGCTGGTGCTTCCTCGTACTGGTCCGGGACTGCATCAATTTCATCTTCCCTCAGCTTGTTCGCAAATGTGAGTATCTTCTCTGTATGTTCTAATGAATCTTGGCTTTAGCCTATGAATACCACCGGATTCTTTTGATCTCTATCTCCACTCATTCCGTCTCTCCAATTCAAAACGCCTCAGAACATGTCAACCATACAAGGCGTTTTCAAATCCACTCAACTTTTTGTCATAGAATCAACCGTAACTCGCTGCCGTTTCTAAATCGTTATTTTCCTCTAAGACCGCTTCTTCGAAGGTGTCGCTTAATTATATCGTGTTTACACGAACTTCACAGGTTTTTTAATATTTTTTCAACATTGAAATAAACAATCGAAAAAATCCTCATTAATCAATCGAAAATCCCCGTTCCTTAACACAAATAAGGAATTTTGTCAGCTTCGAATATGTTGCATCTTAATGCAACTTCTGGACGCTGACAAGCCAGGGTGATAAAGCTCGCTTTAAGAGACTTGCTTGCCCTAAATTTTTCTGAGTTTACCCTCTAGAGCCACTCCCTTGGCCTACAACAGTGGGCATTTCTACCTGCGGTTCACACCGGTTTTAATCACTCCGAAGCTTGTCCCCGGTGTGTGCTTTCTTGCTTTTCTGCCGGGGGCTTCGCGTCTGCGTGACGGTATGATGCTCATGCTGGCCTTCGGTAGAAATGCTAAATAAAACTGCTTGCCCCGTTAGAGTATCGCCTGCCCCCGAGTCTTCTCATCGGGGGTTTACTCTAATGGGGTCACTCTGAGCGGAGACGAAGGGCATTCTAATCATACCGAATACAGACACAGGTTGCGAGTTGACAAAACCGTCACCCTGAGCTTGTGCCCAAGGTGCGCAGCCGAAGGGTCTATTTAAAATAATTGTAGCCGTTCAGGGGTATTTTGACGGCACCAAGCGACGCATGCAACATCAAAT